>JAGLQA010000267.1 GCA_023137075.1 Candidatus Aminicenantota bacterium | reverse complement strand
AGCAACCTTTCTTTTTCCGTATCTCCTAAATAAAACTCCTGGCCTACAGTTCGGGATACGAAATGGTAATAACAACATTCTCCCATTATTTTAAGACGACGTGTCCTGGACATAAGTAACTCCTTTTTATATTTAATTAGATTTGAAAAAATTATTATATCATAAGATTTTTGTAATTACAAATAAATTACCTGTCCCTTAAAAGGTAAGGCCGAACAAATAACACGACATAGCAAGAACAGGGCTTTACTTTGTTACTTTTTGGGTAAATCGTTGGAAAAAAAAAGAGCCTGCCGGAAGTCATGGGCACAGTTAATATACAAGGTATATGACAAGGATCTCCTTCTTTGTCCAAAATATTTTGAATGACCTTAAACCAATCCCTTCATATCGTTAAACCAGGTAATGGGGGAAAAATTTTACTTTTTTTCTAAGAAGTATTATAATGTAGCCAACAATTTTCATTTTAAGGAGGTCACAATGTTAAAAGATATGGGAAAAGTGATGCAAAGAAGGAGAAATGATGTTTCTCCCCCCAATGCGGAGCTTGATAAAATTGCAATCACCGTTAAATCCCATGGACTTCTTAAGGATCTTTTAAAAGAAAACCCTAAACTTGAAGAAATTATGAGAAATGCAGAGAATGAAATCGAAGCGCTGGTAGGTGTAAAAATCTGGGTGACGGAGGAACTTCAATCGAGTCCGGAAGCACTCAAATTCTATAAAAGCAAACGAGCAGGACGAATAAGTTTCGAATCCTTAAAATGGCGTGATTATGCTGCTATACGGATTCTTGATTATATTGACAATGCAGGTAGAGAATTTACAGATCTTAACCTGAGAGGTGAAATGGCTGTGAGTAACCCGATAAAACTTATATGGCTGGCAGTAACCCGCGGCACTGGCGGTGCTAAACCCTTCTTTTTCGAGGACATTCTCGAACTTTTCCGACAGTTTTCAGGAAAGAGTAAACAACACCTTCCAAAAAGAGCAGAGGTAGAAAAATGGATGAGTAGGTTTCCATCAGGTATAGACCCTCGGATAATTAAGTTACGAGAAGAAAATCGCGATAGAATTATTAATACAATTATCGAGAAAATAGATGAAGGCGAGATAACCGATTCAAAGTTTAAGTTCAAACCTGGGATGTCAAATGAACAAAAGTTTTTACAAGCTCTTGAATGGTGGAAAGAGCCCCTCTTTCATCTCCGTTTCGCAGTCCGTACTGCAGATCTTTTAAACGAGATGCTGGGAAACTCTCTCGATCCGGATACTATGAAGATTTTATACAGTGCAGAAAGAGCAGGCATACCCTTTTTTGTTAATCCTTACTACCTTTCACTCCTTCATGTACGTGTTCCCTATTTTGCCATTGGTGCGGATCTGGCAATCCGGGATTATGTGGTGTACAGTCAGCAATTGGTTGAGGAGTTCGGTCATATTGTAGCCTGGGAAAAAGAGGATCTTGTAGAACCGGGAAAGCCCAATGCAGCAGGCTGGCTGCTGCCATCGTACCACAATGTTCACCGTCGTTATCCAGAGGTTGCCATTTTGATCCCCGATTCTATGGGCCGTGCCTGCGCGGGACTTTGCGCATCATGCCAGAGAATGTTTAATTTCCAGAGTGGTCACCTGAATTTTAATCTTGATAAACTAAAACCTGAAGAGTCCTGGCCGCAAAGATTAGCCAAATTAATGGAATATTTTGAAAATGATTCGCAATTACGGGATATTCTTATCACAGGTGGGGATGCACTTATGAGTTCGGATAAAACACTTGCCAATATCATGAATGCAGTCTATGAGATGGCTGATAGGAAGAAAAAGGCAAATGAGAAAAGGAAAGGTGGAGAAAAATATGCCGAAATAGTGCGGGTCAGGCTGGGTACCCGCCTCCCGGTCTATCTTCCGCCGCGAATTACACCCGAACTAACAAAAATTCTTTCTGATTTTAAGAAAAAAGCCTTTAAAATCGGGGTAAAACAGTTTGTCGTACAGACTCATTTTGAATCGCCGATGGAAGTAACGCCCGAGGCCAGGGAGGCGATCAAGCGACTGATTTCAGCAGGATGGACCGTTACAAATCAACATGTTTTAACTACTTCCTCTTCCAGGAGGGGACATGTTGCAAAACTCCGGCAGGTATTGAACGAAGTGGGTGTACTTAACTACTACACCTTTTCTGTTAAGGGTTATATGGAAAACAATCATAATTTCGCCACCAATGCTCGTGCTGTACAGGAACAAATGGAGGAGAAGGCCATTGGCCGTATCCCTAAAAAATATTACGAAACTATACGCAAGTTCCCACTCGATGCGAAAAAGATGGTGGAAAATATTGCGGAGCTGAAGAAAACCACAGGTCTCCCTTTTCTTGCCACGGACCGGAATGTGTTAAATCTTCCTGGAGTGGGAAAAAGTCTCACTTTCAGGGTCATTGGTATTACACGCTATGGGAGGAGGATATTGGAATTTGATCATGATGCTACCAGGGTACACAGCCCTATTATCAATAAAATGGGAAAAGTAGTGATCATTGAGTCCAAATCTATTAGTGAGTACTTAAGGCAACTGGAGGCTATTGGTGAGGACATTTCAGAATATGAAGGTCTCTATGGTTATTCCATTGGAGAAACCGAAACCAGGATGTCTGTATATGAATACCCTGACTATGACTTCAGGGTAATAAAAAAGCTAACAAACCTGGAAATCGTGAATTAAATAAAACC
>JAGLQA010000266.1 GCA_023137075.1 Candidatus Aminicenantota bacterium | reverse complement strand
AAATAGATCAGGAGACCCATACTCTGACCTAAGATGAATACCGGGTCCAGTATGTGGATGGCATATACCAGGAGTAACAGGCCGCCAAATACACTGCTGTACCAGAAATAGAGGGGCATTACGCTCTCTTTCCTCTTTTCCGAAACGATCCACTGCACCAAAAAACGGGAAGCAAAAAATCCCTGGGCTAAAAAGCCGACGATAAGCCAGATATTCATGGGCCCGGTCCTCCTTTTGAACTTTTTGGATTCATTTTGACTGCGGGTAAAAAGATGTATGTTTCATTGTTAAGTTTATACCGGTTCAAGGCCTCTGCTTGTTCTTTGAAGATTGGAAACTTATCTCTTAATTTTTTTAAATCCCTGGCTTTGATGATTAATATCTTTTTACCGGGAGAGTCAAAAAAAACCGGCAGCTCTTCCCGGCTCAATTCCCGGATGGTTTGCCCGGCATAAAAACAAAGGATACCCCGGGTGACCCGGAAAGAAGCGATCCTGTACCCTTCCTCGGCATACCGGCGGATTTTTTCACCCATAGGCCGGGGGGAGAAGCCGCGGTTTAATTGCGGGGCGAATATGGTCACGGCAGTTAAAGAAAACACGGCCATCCCGGAAAAAAGCAAAACCAAAAAAAATTTGAATTTTTTTAAAATTAGCAAAAATATCCCTGCTAATAATAATCCTGAAAATAAAAGGGTGAAAAGGATTGACCGGTATCCCGATAAAAGGGGCATTGTCGCGAAAATACCGAAGGTAAAAAAAACCGCCGCCGCTCCTTCAATAAAAAAAATCTTTCCGGGGACATATTGCCGCCCCATTTGTTCCGAGAAAAAAAACCCCAGGTAGAGGGCCAGCGGCGGCAGCAAGGGTAATAGATAAATAAATATTTTGCAACTGATAAGCGAAATAACAATAAATCCCGTTATGAACCATAGAAACAAAAAGAGGACCGGTTCCCGGCGGCGCTGCGCGTACCCCTTCTTTATCGCCCGCGGCAAAAAAGGAAACCAGGGTAAAAAAACCGGCGGGAGGGTTAATAAATAGTAGTAGAAGGGTTCCTTATGTTGAAAAGATTCAACGGCCCTGCTTAGAATTTGTTTGCTGAATATGTTTTTTACGAAATCTCCATGACCCGCGAATACAGCCCACAAAAGCCAACCAAAGACCAGCACAACAAAAACCGGCAGCCCGGGGTTACCGAAAAAAAATCGAATGAACCTGCCTCCGGTGGGCCCACCACGTGGGCAGGGGTGTAAAAGTAAGGCTCCGGCGGGTAAAAAAACAAATAAAAAACCCAGGGGACCTTTGGTTAATACGGCCAGGGCGGAGAAAAAATAGCATAAAAAATAAAAATAACCTTTCCCTTCCCGGTATCCCCGGTAAAAAGAAAAAAGGGCCAGGGTAATGAACAGCGTAAAGAGAATGTCCATGCGAGCAACCTGGGCACTGCCGAGAAAAAGAAGGGAACTTAACAAAATCAGGGCGCCGATAAAACCGGATAAAGAGCAAAATAGATAACGGCCGAAAAAATAGCCGGTTAGAATAAGTCCCAGGGCGCTGAACCAGTTGATTATTAAAAATGATACTGGAGTAATGCTTCCGGTTACTAAAGAAAAGAGCGCGGCCAGCCAGAAATAAAGGGGCGGTTTGTCAGGGTAATAGCTGCCGTTCAGGTGGGGGACCACCCAATGGTTGTCGGCCATCATCTCTCTTAATACTTCGGCATAGCGGGCTTCATCTTCCACCAGGAAATCCCGGTCTGTCATCAGGCTGCCGGAGAAAAAAAATGCGGTTAGGAGTATGAGTATTATTACCTGTAGGGAACTTTTTTTAAGATCAATCATTTTTTTAAAACAACCTGGCAGCGCAAATACCGTTTTTTCAACCACCTAACGCCTAAGAGATCAAAAAAAGTTTTAAACAGGCGGCCGTGGATGTTGTATTTGGAATATCCATATTGCCTGCGAAAATGACGGATGGGCGCTTCGGTTATGGAATACCCCTGCATCGAAATTAGGGTCGGAAAAAAACGGTGCATGCCGTCGAAAAAAATCATGTTTTTCAACACCTCTTTCTTAAATACTTTTAAAGGACAGCCGGTGTCTTTGATCGTCTCACCGGTCAACCGGTTCCGGACTGCATTGGCAATTTTAGAAGCCATGCGCTTGCTCCAGGTGTCGGCCCGTTTTTCCCGGTACCCGGAGACCATATCGAAGCCGGGTAATTTTTCAAGCAGGCGTGGGATATCGTGCGCATTTACCTGCAGGTCCGCGTCCATAGTGATAATGATATCTCCCTTTGCCGCCTTGAAACCGGCAGCCATGGCGGGGGATTGACCATAGTTTCTGTCAAAAACAAGAAAGCGAAACCTGGGATCCCGGCTGGCGATTTGTTGAATCAACTCCTTGCTGCCGTCGCTGCTTCCGTCATCTATTAGTATCACCTCGTACGAACCCGGCACCTCGGTCATGGCCTCGGTAATATTCTGCCGCAGGGGATCCAGGCTCTCCTGCTCATTGTAAACCGGGATAACGATCGAGTATTTACACTCCGCCAACATGCCCTCGCTGCTCTAATAGTTGTATTAAGAAAGTAAATTATAGTGTTTTAGCAAAGTAAAATCAATGCGGGCACAATGGGAATTTCAGGGATTTTTTACGGACTTGCAAAAAGTTCTATAAACTGGTATAAAACTACCTTATCACATTTGGTCTTTTTAGGCACAAGTATTCTGGTATATTTGATTAAGAAAAGGAGTAACAATGAGTGAAGAAGTAAAAACAGAAAAGTTTCCTCGCAGTTTTTGGACGGCCAATTTAACCGAATTGTTTGAGCGCGCCGCATATTACGCCATGGCCAGTTTCGTGGTACTTTATCTCGCCCAATTGGGATTGGGAGATTACTGGCCCAGCACCTTGAACGGGTTGTTATGGTCGCTCATTTACTTTCTCCCCATATTGTCAGGCACCATCGCCGATCATGTGGGTTTCAAAAAGTCACTGCTGGCATCCTTCGTGTTATTGGCAGCCGGGTACTTTATGATGGGCTACCCGGTCTGGTTCGGTGGAGAAGTCCTTAATAAAACCATCGCGGAAGAAGTAACCGCGGGGGCCGGGCTTATCATCCCGATCCTCATAGCCATGTTCCTGATCGGGGCCGGAGGTTCTATCGTAAAACCGTGTATTTCCGGCACGGTGCAAAAAACGGCCGGCTTGCGTGCGACACTCGGTTTCGGTATTTTTTACATGGTAATCAATATCGGCTCTTTAGTTGGCCGCGGCATCAGCTATATTACCCGCAAACAATTCGATCTCAGTTATATTTTTGCCGTTTCGATCTGCTGTTCCATCGTGGCGTTTTTTGTCGTACTCTTCTTTTACAAAGACCCGGAAAAGGAAATCGGGTACCAAAAAGAAGAAGAGAAGAAACCCAAAAAATCGGTGGGCCGCATCCTGACCGATATGGTATTGGTTTTGAAAAACCCCCGCTTTTCGATTTTTTTGCTGGTTATCAGCGGTTTCTGGTTCGTCTACACTCAGGTTTATAATGTGATTCCCCTGTACTTGAAAAAAGTGGTGGAATTAGATCCTGCCGTGGATATTATTACCATGGCCAATCCTTTTGTGATCGTCTTTTTCCAGTTGTTGATCATCAAACTGTTCGGCAAAATGAAACCGGTGAAATCCATGATTATAGGAGCGGTTATTATCGGGCTTTCCATGGTCATCAACTTAGTGCCCATTTTTATATCCGGCGGCATTCGAAAAATGACCTTCGGCGATTTACTGCCCATGGCGTCTCTTTTTGCGGTTTTGACAGTGGCGTTGATCGCCTTTGGTGAGTTATTTACCGCCGCCCGTCAATTCGAGTACATCGGCGCCCTGGCGCCCAAAGGCAAGGAAGGACTCTTCTTAGGTTATGCCAACCTGCCGGTGGCAATCGGCGCGTTGATCGGAGGTCCTGCCGGCGCGTTTATTTTTAACGAGATCATGTGTCACAACGCGGTGAAGCTGGAAAACGGACTCCTCAACCTCGATCCCTTATGGAACTCTTTAGGATGGATCATACTCATGGGAATCGGGTTTTTATG
>JAGLQA010000265.1 GCA_023137075.1 Candidatus Aminicenantota bacterium | reverse complement strand
AAATTGAGTCTTGTTTTTCCATTAGTTGAAGAACAATACAAATAAGCGAGGTATATAACAGTGAAAAAGAAAGGCAAAAAAAAGATTCGCATGAAAAAGATCTTCAACCGCTTCCTGAATGTTGTGGAAAAAATAGGGAATATACTCCCACATCCGGCCACACTGTTTGCGCTTTTTGCGTTATCTGTTATATTGCTCTCTGAATTAGCGGTACAATTAGACCTATCCGTAGTACTACCGGGGAAAAACGAGACTATCTATCCTTTCAGCCTGCTTTCCGTGAAGGGACTTCACATGATACTCACTAAAATGGTGAAGAACTTCACCGATTTTGCTCCCCTTGGGACAGTGCTTGTGGCTATGTTGGGTATCGGCCTGGCAGAAACCACCGGGTTGATCGGGGCATCGCTGAAAAAACTCGTGCTGTCGGCCCCACCACACCTGCTCACCTTTGTGATTGTTCTGGCAGGCGTCATGTCCAATATTGCCAGTGGTGTGGGGTATGTGCTATTAGTCCCCCTGGCAGCCATAATCTTCAAATCCGTGGGCCGTCATCCACTGGCTGGCCTGGCGGCCGCCTTTGCCGGTGTTTCAGGGGGGTACAGCGCCAATCTTTTGCTCGGCACTATCGATCCCCTTCTTGCAGGCATATCGCAGGAAGCGGCCATGATTATTACTCCTACTTACTCCGTGAATCCTGCCTGCAACTATTTTTTTATGGCAGCATCGACTTTTTTTATCTCTTTTGCCGGCACCTGGGTTACTGAAAAAATTGTAGAACCCCGCTTAGGGAAATACAACCTCGATGACGGGGAAAAGAAAAATGAAAAAAACGCGAAGGAAAATGAACAGATCGGTTCACTGTCAACGGAAGAAAGGCGGGGGTTGCGATTTTCGCTTATTGCCCTGATCATGATCGTCGGAATTATCTTATTGGGGATTATACCTGCCAATGGATTTTTAAGGGAGGCGGGTACCGGTGGTATCCTGGAATCTCCGATGTTAAAGGGCATTGTGGCGCTGATTTTTTTAATCGCCTTTATCTTGAGTATTGCTTACGGTTTAGGCGCCGGAACGCTGAAAAGCGATAAAGATATTATGAAGGGGATGGCAAAATCAATGAACACTATGGGTACTTATATTGTGCTTGTTTTTTTTGCAGCCCAATTCGTCGCATTTTTCAAATGGTCAAAATTGGGTTTGATTGTGGCGGTAAAAGGTGCGGAGGCATTAAAAGCATCGGGATTGGTGGGAATTCCATTAATGGTTATGTTTATTGTTATTGCTGCCCTTATTAACCTGGTTATGGGCAGCGCTTCCGCTAAATGGGCAATCATGGCACCTGTATTTATCCCGATGTTCATGATGTTGGGTTATTCCCCGGAGTTTGTGCAAGTGGTTTACCGGATAGGTGACAGCGTGACGAATATAATCTCACCCATGATGTCTTACTTTGCTTTAATCGTCGCCTTTGTGGAGAAATACGATAAGCGGGCCGGTATCGGTTCTGTCATTGCGTTAATGCTGCCCTATACGTTTATATTTTTTATACTCTGGGCTGTGTTTTTAGTGTTCTGGATGCTGTTGGGCATTCCGGTAGGTCCGGGCGCCCCCATCCACTTACCTGTAGGTTAAAAGAATAGCAAATTCTAAATTTAAGATTGAACGTTTTAATTATATTCAGCCTGATTTTTATTTTTTTTAAAAAATCCTTGCAATATGGAAAAATTTTTATTATAATCATACCTATAATAACGTTTGGTTTTTAATTAATTAAACTCCATTATTAATCCTTAAATGGGAAATATGCTAAATTATTTATGATAAATCATATTTATGAAACTCGAAATTGTTTAAATTTTAATTAAATAATTTCAAAGAGTATCACAATCTTTATAAGGAGGCACAATGCCCGGTACTATTGAGCTAATCAAATATACCAGCCCCATGCTGGAAATAGCCCAGGCCGTCGTGGAAGCAAAGGGAGAAGAATTAAAAAAATGCTACCAATGCGGCACCTGCACGGCTGTTTGCCCCTGGGGAAACCTGATAGATTTTAACCCCAGGCAATTCATCGAGGAAATCAGGCTAGGCTTCGAAGGCTTTGAAGAAAATTCCTGGAAATGCGTTAACTGCAGACTTTGCCAGGACAAGTGTCCTAACCAGATCGACATTCCCCAATTGTTCCAGTCCGTCAGGAGCATCCTGCTGGCCTGGCAATCCTGTCCTTCGGAACTGAATTTCGCGCTGGCCGGTATCCGAAGCCAGGGTAACCCCTGGCAGGAGGATAAAGAAAAACGGGGCGAATGGGCCAAAGATGTGGCGCTGCCGGAATTTACCCCCGGTACCGAATACCTGTTCTTTAATTGCTGCGCCAACGACTACGATACCCGCAACCAGGCCATTGCTGAGGCTGCGGTGGAAATCCTGAATACAGCGGGCTTGAATTTCGGCTACTTAGGAAATAAAGCCACCTGCTGCGGCGACATGGCTTATACGGCGGGAGAAAACGAGATATTCCAATCAACTTCCGCCAAAAACATGCAAACCTTCACGGAACTGCAGGTCGAGAAAATCCTTACCCTCTCACCTCACTGCTTGAACGCCTTCAAGAACCGCTACGAATTCGAAAAAAACCGGCCCACCTCCACACATTTAGTGGAAACCTACAGTGAACTGGTTAAAAACGAAATCCTTAAACCCCAATTCGAGGTGAACGCGAAGGTGACCTATCATGATCCCTGCTACTTAGGAAGATATAACGGGATTTTCGACGCTCCCCGGGATATTCTGCAGGCCATTCCCGGTGTTGAATTGATCGAGATGAACCACAACAGGGAACACAGCTTCTGCTGCGGTGGTGGTGGTGGTGGCGCCTGGTTGGATACGGTAAAGGGCGAACGATTGGGCGACCTTCGCGTCTTAGAAGCCGTGGAAGCCTCGGCGGAAGTCATCGTAACCGCCTGCCCATACTGTGTGCAGATGTTAGAGGCCAGTATCGTCGGCTTAGGTATCGAGGATAAGATTAAGGTAATGGAAATATCCGAAATATTATTGTCATCCTTAAAGCAGGAGGAAAAATAAAATGGCACGGAATGAAGAAAGCCGGGTCGGTGTGTTTGTGTGTCACTGCGGTGTGAATATATCTTCGGTGGTTAATATAGATAAAGTGGTGCAAGCCGCTTCCCAACAGGAGGGAGTGGTGGTGGCTAAGGATTATAAGTTCATGTGCTCGACTCCGGGCCAGGAAATGATTCTTGCAGATATCAAAGAGCATAAGCTCAACCGGATCATCGTGGCTGCCTGCTCACCGAGACTGCATGAAGAAACCTTTAAAAAAGTATTGTTTACCGCCGGTTTGAATCCCTATTTTTTCCAGATGGCAAATATCAGGGAGCAGGACGCCTGGGTAACGGAAGACAAAGAACTGGCCACCGGAAAAGCCATCTCCCTGGTAACCGGCGCGATTAGAAGGGTACGTCTCCACGAATCGCTGCCGACCCGGGAAGTGGACATCAAACCGGGGGTGTTGGTAATCGGCGGTGGAATTACCGGTATCGAAGCGGCGCTGCAAATTGCCGATGCCGGTCATAAGGTTGTCCTGGTGGAACGGGAACCCTCTATCGGCGGCCACATGGCCCAGTTCGACAAGACCTTCCCCACCTTAGACTGCTCGGCCTGTATCCTGACCCCGAAAATGAACAGCGTGGGCACCCATCCCAATATCAACCTCATGACCAGTTCCGAGGTAACGGATGTATCGGGCTATATCGGCAACTACGATGTGACCGTTAAAACAAAGGCCCGCTTCGTCAACCACGATCTGTGTACCAGCTGCGGTGACTGTATGGAAAAATGCCCGGTGAAAGTTCCCTCGGAATTCGACGAAGGATTGGAAAAACGGGGCGCGATTTACACGCTTTTCCCCCAGGGTGTTCCCAATAAACCGGTAATCGATGCCGAAAACTGCCTGATGTTGATCAAGGAGAAATGTGGCCTGTGCGAGAAGGTGTGCGAACCCGGGGCCATCGATTTTAAAGACCGGGAAAAAGAAACAAGTATCACGGTGGGTTCGATCATCACGGCCACCGGCTATAAATTCGCCAAACCCTCCATCCTAAGGGATTACGGTTACGGTATCTTCGACAACGTGTTAACCGCCCCCGAATTCGAGCGGCTCAACAATTCCGCCGGCCCCACCGTGGGCGAAATACTGTTGAAAGACGGCGGCAAACCCCAATCGGTGGCCATCCTGCACTGCATTGGCAGCCGGGATAAAAATTTCAACGAGTACTGCTCCAAAGTCTGCTGTATGTATTCGCTGAAATTCTCCCACTTAGTCAAAGAAAAAACCGGGGCCGAAGTGTTCGAGTTCTATATCGATATTCGGGCAGCGGGAAAAAGCTACGAGGAATTTTACGACCGCATCCGGGAAGAGGATGTGCATTTTATCCGCGGCAAAGTAGGCAGTGTCACCAATATCCCACTGAACGACGAAGAAAAGGGGAAATTGGTGGTCATTGCCGAAAATACCCTGGCAGGCAAACGGCTGCGTGTGCCGGTGGACATGGTCATTTTGAGCACCGGCCTGGAATGCAGCGACGGGGTGACCGATATGACCCGCATGTTAAAGCTTTCCATCGATAAAGACGGGTTTTTTATCGAAAAACATCCCAAGTTGGCGCCCACCGAAACGGCTACCGACGGCATTTACATTGCCGGGTGCTGCTCCGGCCCTAAGGATATCCCGGAAAGCGTTGCCTCGGCCCAGGCCACGGCAGCCATGGCGCTCAAACTCATATCAAAGGGAAAAGTGGAGGTCGAAGCCACCACCTCCTGGATCAACGAAGAACTCTGTGCCGGGTGTAAACTCTGTATCGGTGTCTGTCCGTACAACGCCATCGAATACGATGAAGAGAAAGGTATCTCCATATTGAATGAAGTTCTCTGTAAAGGCTGCGGCACCTGTGCCGCCACCTGTCCCAACGGCGCTGCTATGGCCAGGCATTTCAACGATCAACAGATTTTAAATGAAATCGAAGGAGTATTATTATCATGAATAGAGACCCCAAAATCGTAGCCTTTTTGTGCCACTGGTGTTCCTACACCGGGGCAGACCTGGCCGGGACATCCCGGGTTAAGTATTCCCCCCATGTCAGGATTATCCGCATCATGTGCAGCGGAAGAATCGATACCGCTTTTGTGCTAAAAGCCCTGAGGGAAGGCGCCGACGGTGTGTTAATCTGCGGCTGCCACCCGGGCGATTGTCATTACCAGTCCGGTAATGACAAAGCCCTGAAACGGCACATCATGTTGAAACAGATGATCGGCCAATTCGGTGTCGAGCCGGAACGAATCCGGTTGGAGTGGATCTCCGCTTCCGAAGGGGATCTATTCGCAAAAATCGTGGACAATTTTACCGAACAGGTAAAAAATCTCGGTCCTCTAAACTGGAAAGAAACCATGCGACCAAAATCAGGAGAGTATCATGAGCAAACTTAATCTTGGAATATACTGGGCAGCTTCGTGCGGCGGGTGTGATGTGGCCATCCTCGATATTCACGAGAAGATATTGGATGTCAATGATGCCTGCCGGATCCATCTGTGGCCCATTGCCATGGATTTTAAATACGAGGATATTAAAGAATTGGAGGATTCCTTCTTAGACGTAACCTTGTTTAACGGGGCGATCAGGAATTCGGAAAACGAAGAATTGGCCAGGTTGCTGCGAAGAAAATCCAAAGTTATGGTATCCTTCGGGAGTTGTGCCCACACCGGCGGTATACCGGCGTTGGCCAACCTATACGATAAAACCGACCTGCTGAACCGGGTATACGTGGAAAGCGAATCCACGGTTAACCCGGAAAAAATAATCCCCACCCCGAAAACCGAGGTCGAAGAAAGCTGCTTGGAGATCCCGGAATTTTACGATCGTGTCTATTCCCTGGCCCAGGTCGTGGATGTGGATTATTTTGTCCCCGGCTGCCCGCCGAACCCGGAACGCATCTGGGAGGTGCTGGAATTGATTATTTCCGGAAAAGAACTCCCGCCAAAAGGTTCGGTCATCGGCGCCACCAACAAATCCCTATGCGACGAATGCGAACGAGAAAAAAAGGATGATAAGAAGATCGCCGAATTCAGGCGCATCGATCGCATGATCCCGGACCCGGAAATTTGTTTCTTAGACCAGGGTTTGATCTGCCTTGGACCGGTGACCCGGGGCGGATGCGGGCTGCAGTGCGTGAAACAATCGGCCATGCCCTGCCGCGGCTGCTACGGTTTGCCGCCCGACATTAGCGACCAGGGGGCGAAGATGATATCATCTTTAGCACCCTTGATCGACTCCAATGACCCGGATAAAATAAAAGAGATCCTGGATCAGCAGCCTGACCTGGCCGGTTACTTCTACCGGTTTAGTATGTCCGAATCTTACCTGGAGAGGAAAAAACCATGAAAAAAATAATGATAGATCCCATTACCCGTCTCGAGGGTCATGGAAAAATTACCATCTTTTTAAATGATGAAGGGGAAGTGGCCAACACCTACTTCTCCATCCCCGAACTCAGGGGATTTGAAAAATTCTTAGAGGGAAGACCCGTGGAAGAAGCGCCCCGCATCGTGCCCCGCATCTGCGGTGTTTGCCCGGCCTGCCATCACATGGCGGCAGGTAAAGCGGTGGACGCGGTTTACAACGTGGAAATTCCGTCCACTGCAAAAAAATTACGGGAACTCTTCTTTATGGGAGAGTTCATTCACAGCCATGTGGCCCATTTTTACGCCCTTTCCGCCCCTGACTTTGTGATGGGCCCCGGGTCGGATAAGGCAAAACGCCATATCCTGGGTATCGTGGAAAAGGTGGGACTGGAAATCGGGCAGAAAGTACTCACCTATCGCAAACACGGCCATGAGATCATGAAACGGGTGGGCGGCAAATGCACGCACCCGGTATACAACGTCCCAGGCGGTGTTTCCCGGCCTTTAAGCGAAGAGCAGCGCGCCGATGTGCGGAAGATGGCCGAAGAATGTATCGAGCTGGGGCAGTTCTCGCTGAAATTATTCGAGGATGTGGTATTAAAGAACAGCGCCTACATGGATCTTATCACGGGCCCGGTTTACCGGCTGCATATCCACAACATGGGCCTGGTCGATGAAAACAACAAAGTCAATTTTTATGACGGCAAAGTACGGGTCGTGGATGTCAAGGGCAGCGAAATCGCGAAGTATTCGCCCCAGGAATATTTAGACAACATCGAAGAACACGTGGAATCCTATTCCTACTTAAAATATCCCTACCTGAAAAAATTCGGCTGGACCGGTTTTAACGAAGGTGAAGAGAGCGGCGTTTATCACTCCACCCCACTCAGCCGCCTCAATGTGGCAGACGGGATGGCCACGCCCCTGGCCCAGGCGGAATACGAAAAATTCTATGACGCGGTGGGCGGCAAACCCTGTGATATGGTATTGGCTATGCACTGGGCCCGGCTGATCGAATTGTTGTACGCCAGCGAACGGGCCTTAGAACTGGCAGTAGATGAAGAAATAACCAGTCCCGACGTGAGAACACTTCCCACTGAAACACCCTCCGAAGGCATCGGTATCGTCGAAGCCCAGAGAGGCACCCTCACCCACCATTATAAAACCGATAAAAACGGAATCATTACAAAAGCCAACCTGGTCGTCGGCACCACCAATAACAATTCGGCCATCACTATGTCGATCAAAAAAGCGGCCGCTTCATTGATCACAAAGGGCAAGGAAATCGACGACGAAGTATTGAACATGATCGAAATGGCATTCCGGGCCTATGATCCCTGCTTTTCCTGCGCCACCCATTCTCTGCCCGGGCACATGCCCCTGCAAGTCACCTTTCTCAACCCGGACGGTGATACCTTCAAAGTATTGACCAGAAGCTGATGAAAATCGTCGTTGTTGGGTTGGGAAACCCGATACTAACGGATGATGCAGCCGGAATCAGAATTTCAGAGATCGTCCAAAAAAAAATAGAGCAAATAACCCTGCCGCAGTCCGTTAGCGTCCGGGTCTGCCAGGACGAGGTCGGCGGTTGGGATATCATCGATAAAGCCGAAGGATTCGACATCCTGATACTTGTAGATGCAATGACGGACCCGGCATTAAAACCGGGAGAGTTAAAATGGTATCCCCATGCCGCTTTCTCCTCCATCCGGTTGAGCGGTATCCACAGCATGGATGTGTTCACTGCCCTTGAATTTGCCGGCAAGCACCGGGTCAAGGTGCCGGAAAAAGTACTGGTGTTAGGAGTGGGAGTTAAGGACATCCACACCTTTTCGGAACAATGCACCCCCGAAGTTGCGGCTGCCATCGAAAAAGGAGCGGATGAAGTCCTGCGGCAAATTTTAATCCTTATTGAAAACCCAAACCTGAAATAAGAAAAAATCGGAACGAATATTTACGGATAGTTGATCTGACCCATGAATAAACGAACGTTTGACAAAAGGGGGTGATTCTTATTATAATTTAAGACTGGGTATTAATATGGCGAACCTGATCATACAACAGACTATTCCTATTGTTTTTAAAAAGCTATTGAAGGACCGGGTAAGTGGGCAACTGATTGTCAGGGGGATAAATTTTGAAAAAAGCCTCTTTTTTATCGAAGGGACCCTGGTTCATGCGACTACCAACGTGCCTGAAGAGCGGTTGGGGCAAATTTTATATCGCTGTGGAAAAATAGATGCCGCACAATTGGAAAAACTTCCGGAGTTGCTAAAAAATCAGAAAGAGAAGCTGGGGAAAATTTTAGTTCAATATAACTTATTAACGCAGCGGGACATTTTTGAAGGACTTATCCGGCAAATAAAAACGATTGCCATCTCTCTCTTTTCCATTAGTCACGGGGAGTGGGATTTCTTTAGCAAAGTGCCCGCGCTGCCGGTAGATTCAAGGTTTAAAATCAAGCTGCCGGGAATCATAAAAGAGGGGATGAGAATAACCGGCCAGATCTCTTTTTTTGAGAACGAGTTCTATTACCAGAAACCCAAAACCGGTATTATTCCCCATTCGGTTAGTAAATACCTTTCCGATGAAGAGATAAATTTTTACAAACAGCTTTCCACCTTTAGCAATATCCAGGTTGGAAAAATCATCAAAGTGTTAAATATCTCAGAGGAAACATTCTGGAAAAAAATCAATCTTTTTTACCTACTAAATATCCTCGATTTTGATGAAACCACGGGGTCCCTGGAAGATACGGCGGTTGCCATCGATAAAAAAGTGGTTGAAATTGTCGGAGAGGTAATGGGATTGTATGACGCGGTAAGGTCGAATGAAATCGACTATTATGAGCTATTGAA
>JAGLQA010000264.1 GCA_023137075.1 Candidatus Aminicenantota bacterium | reverse complement strand
TTAAAATTATCACGCAGCCAATTGTACTCAAAAGCCATTAAGGAATATATCGGAGATTTAAACAATGAAGCCATAACCGATAAATTAAACGAGGTGTACGGCGAAAACGTAAATGAATCAAAAATCGATGAAAGAATTCATAAAGCACAGTTGAATATTTTAGAGCAAGAAGAGTGGTGATTAAACGGGGGGCCATCTGGCTGGCTGATTTAGGGGAACCTGTAGGTTCAGGCCCAGGTTATAGAAGACCGGTTCTGGTTGTTCAGTCCAACGATTTTAACCGGAGTAAAATTAATCAATTGGAAAAAGTTTGATCAAATCTACCAATGAGTAATGGATTCCGTCCATATCGAGGGGCCGAGTTGCCGTTTATCCGGGTATTTTTCCCGGATGGCTTTGATAACATCATAGATATCGATAAATGCATCGACGACCTCCGGATCAAAATGTTTATGTTTTTCGCCCCGGATATGTTCCAGCACCTTATCTTCCGGCCAGGATTCCTTATAAGACCGGCGTGATATCAACGCATCGTAAACATCCGCCAGGGCGACGATCCGGGCAGTGAGAGGAATTTCGTCTCCTTTTTTCCCGGCGCTGAACGGTTCATATTTGGAAACCTGTTTCACGTGCCCCGGATAACCGGCTCCATCCCATCTTTCGTGATGATTCAGGGCTATCTCCGCTGCCATATCGTCCCAGTCGGACCTGGATTCGGAATTTTGAAAAAGCCATGCCCCGTATAGGGTGTGTCTCTTTATCTCATCGTACTCATTATCATCCAATCTCGAGGTCTTTTTTAGTATAGCATCGTTAATGCCCACTTTTCCCACGTCATGGAGCATAGCCGCCAATCTCAAGATGTCTTTAATTCTTTTGATTTCCTTTTCAGGAGTATGATTTTTATATGCCAGGTATTGATAAATTTCGATGGCATAGGTTCCCACCCGGTTAACATGGGCTCCCGTTTCTTCAGGATCTCTCAATTCAGCCATTTTCACCATTCTCAATATGACTTCCCTGGTCATTTTGGCCCTCTCCACAGAAGTAGACGCCTGGTCGGCCAGCATCTTCACCAGGAGTTCGTCTTCTTTAGAGAAAGGCATAATATCCCCACTCACGTTTTTGGCATTGATAACTTGCATGACACCGACTGTTTTATCCTGGTCAATCATGGGAATGGTTAGAACCGACTGGGTATGGTATGACGAAGAATCGTCAAAGTGCCGGTTGAATGAATAGGGAACCCGGTCTTTCAGTTTATAGACATCCTCGATATTGAGGATTTGTTTGTTAAGGGCTGCGAATCCGGCAATGGATTCGTTATTAATTTCCACTTCCTGTTTGGTGTATAAATATTTTTTACTGGATTTATCCTTTGCCATAAGAGTGTCGTTATGAACATATTCAAAGGATAATTTGTCACCCTTGACTAAATAAATCGATCCGGCATCAGCCCCGGTTAATGTTCTGGCTCCCAATAAGAGCAAGTCAAGGAGGGAATCGATATCTTTTACTTTATTGATATGCTTTGTTTTTTCAAAAACATCAAGGATACTCTTTATTCGCGGCCTTAGCGCCATTTTTTTTCCGGTGTTTAATACTTATTAAAGGACAAATAGGAGCAAATGTCAAGAAAAAAATAAAAAATTTGACAAAAAAAGCAGGAAAAACTATAATCCCTGGATGATTGGACGTTTTAAAGACTTAGTAAAAGAGGGTAGTGAAGAAGAGATTTTACTAAAAAAAATAGATGCGAATAATATACCGGTCCACTTAGCAGTCATAATGGACGGGAACGGCAGGTGGGCGAAAGAAAAAGGGTTGAAGCGAGTGGATGGTCACCGGAAGGGAGCGGAAATAGCCCGGGAAATCACGGAATACGCACTGCGCATGGGCATCAAATATTTAACCTTGTTTACCTTTTCCAGCGAAAACTGGAAAAGACCGTTAAAAGAAATTAATATGTTAATGAACATGCTGCATGAGAAGTTAATCGAGGAAAAAGATTTACTGGTAAAGGAAAATATAAAACTGGAAATTCTGGGTGACATAACCGGGCTTCCGAAAAAATTGAGGGATAAATTAGTCGAGACCATAGAATTGTCGAAATCCCATAAAAAGATGCAGGTCAATCTTGCATTGAATTATGGTGGTAGAATGGAGATCGTAAATGCGGTAAAAAGAATCCTTGAGGATAAGATTCCTCCCCAAAAAATCGACGAGAAATTATTTAGAGGATATCTCTATACCCGGAACATACCTGACCCGGACCTATTGATCAGGACTTCCGGAGAACTGCGGATTTCAAATTTTTTGCTGTATCAGGCTGCCTACACGGAATTATATTTCACCAAGGTGCTATGGCCCGATTTCGATATAGCTGAGTTTTTTAAAGCCCTGTTGGATTTCCGGAACAGGGCAAGGAGATACGGAAAAGTATGAAAGAATTTATCACACGGACAATCACGGCTTTCTTTTTAATAATTGCCGCTTACTTTTGGATTCGATTTGTACCGGGACACTATTTTTCGATTATTTTATTTTTGTTAATCAGCGCGGGGGCATATGAGTTATTAAAACTGAGCAAACCCGGCAGTCATTCAAAAATTATTATCTTTGTGAACGGGTTAATTATTGCCCTCTCGTTTACCTTCGGCAAACCGGATTTGCCGTTGGCGATAATGATCGTTATCGTCTTAACCGGACTATTTTTCCTGTTTTCCACGACGGGGAAAGAGAAACTCGACACCTTTGTCAGGGATATAGGAATTCATTTTTTAATTGTTTTTTATCTCTATATTCCCCTCTATTTTGTGTTCGAATTGAAAAAAATGGGGCCAAATTACCTCTTTTTCCTGATTTTTGTCATTGCTGTCGGAGATTCGGCCGCCTATTTTATCGGCAGCGCCATAGGAAAGCATAAAATATACCAGGTGGCCTCGCCAAGAAAATCCTTAGAAGGTCTTATCGCGGCGATTGTTTTTGCCGCCTTTTCCGGGTGGTTGGCCCTGCTGATTTTCCCGGTGACTGCCCCGGTAAAAATATGGATTGCCATACTCACCGGTGGTATAATCGGGCTCTTTTCTCAATTATCCGACCCGGTCGAATCGCTGTTT
This sequence comes from Candidatus Aminicenantota bacterium, assembly GCA_023137075.1. GTDB lineage: Bacteria > Acidobacteriota > Aminicenantia > UBA2199 > UBA2199 > JAGLQA01. The sequence goes on along the minus strand of JAGLQA010000264.1, from coordinate 6,433 downwards.
AAACGGGCCGCGGGGCAAAAAGACTCAAGTTCCATTCTTCCGGGTCACGGCGGCATATTAGACCGGTTGGACAGTTATATCTTTTGTGCACCGGTGCTCTTCTACCTGGTAAGATATCTATGGGCATAACGGAATGACGTTTTCATGAGACATATAGCGCTTTTAGGTTCTACCGGTTCAATCGGTAGGAATGCCATTGAAGTAATTAAAGAAAACCGGGAAAAGTTCCGCTTAGTAACCCTGGCCGCCGGTGAAAATATCGATCTGCTCATTCGGCAGATCAGGGAATTTTCACCGGAAATCGTCAGCGTGAAAGACAAAAGCAGTGCCGAAAAATTGAAAGAGATGTTCCCCGGCAAAAAAATATACCATGGGGCCGAAGGGCTCTTAGAAGTTGTTTCCCATAAACATGTGGATACGATGATCTCAGCCATAACCGGGACAACCGCTTTAGAGGCCACCCTGGCTTCCATAAAGAATAACCAGCGAATTTGCCTGGCCAATAAAGAAACCTTAGTTGCTGCCGGCGATTTAATAAACCGGGAATTGGAAAAATCGGCCGCCGATTTAATTCCCATCGACAGCGAACAGAGTGCAATTTTTCAAAGTATCGGCCTCAATCATAAAGATTTTATCAGGAAGATCATCCTGACAGCCTCGGGAGGACCCTTTTTTAAGACGAACAAGTCGGAATTTTCACGTATCACCGTTAAAGAGGCGCTGGCCCATCCCAATTGGTCCATGGGTGACAAAATCACCATCGATTCGGCCACGTTAATGAACAAAGCCTTAGAGATAATCGAGGCCTTTTATCTTTTTAAATTAAAGAAAGAGCAGATCGATGTCATTATTCATCCCCAGAGTATTATTCATTCCATGGTGGAATTCATCGACTCCTCCACTATTGCGCAACTGAGTCTGCCGGATATGAGAATCCCCATTCTCTACTCCTTAAGTTACCCGGATAGGATTGAATTCAAAGGTAAAGAATTGAATTTTAGCGAGTTAAAAAAGCTGGAATTTTATCCTGTGGATATTGAGAAATTCACCTCCATTAAAAGGGCTCACTATGTCCTGGAGCGGGGCGGGAATTCCGGCGCGGTTTTAAATGCGGCCAACGAAGTGGCAGTGGATTATTTTTTGCGGGAAAAAATATCCTTTGAACAGATATTTTCGATTGTCGGCGAGATACTTTACAACGGGAATTTTTACCCGGTTTCATCTGCCGCCGATATCGATGAAACCATAAAAGAGACGAAAAATCAAACGGAAAACTACATCAAAGAAATAGGGAGAAAATAGATGCTGACTTTATACAGGATTTTAGCCCTGACGATTGTGTTGGGAATCATTGTTCTGGTCCATGAATTGGGCCATTTTATCGCCGCCAGGTTGATGAAAGTAAAGGTGGAAACCTTCTCATTCGGTTTCGGGAAAAGACTCTTCGGCAAGAAGTTCGGAGATACGGATATCCGGGTCAGCCTGATTCCTTTGGGCGGTTATATTAAAATGGCAGGTGAGGAAGATTATGAGGCCAAAGATCCAAAACCTTATGAGTTTCAAGCGAAAAACCGGGCCCAAAAAATCTTTATCCTCTTTTTAGGGCCGGCCATGAATTTTTTTCTTGCCTTTTTTATCCTGACAATCATCAATATCGGTGGAATAGAAATCGTTCAATACAAATCGGAACCGCCTGTGATCGGTTATGTTGAAAAGGATTCTCCGGCGCAGCAGGCCGGACTGAAGCGCGGCGATTTAATACTAACCATTGCCGGGGAAGAGATACCCGATTGGCAAGACCTTGAGCTGACCATCGGCTCAAATCCCAATGAAGACCTGGCCGTCGAGTATAAACGGTCCGGAAGAATCGATAAGACAACGCTCAGGGTAGGGGTTTTAGCACAAGATAACCTCAACCCCGCCGGTATCCACTGGGGTTATCAGACAAAAATACTCTCTGTTGACAAAGACAAGCCTGCTTATCACGGTGGTATGAAGAAGGGGGATATAATACTGGAAATAAACGGACAGGAGGTTTCCTTTTTTCAGATAAAGGATATTATATCCGCCAACTTAGGTAAACCCATGCAATTTTCGGTCAAAAGGGATGAGGAGCGAATCACCCTGCGGATTATTCCCGAAGAGATGGACGGTGAAGTAAAGATCGGCGTCGGGTTGACGGTTTATGCCCCGGTCGTCAGGAAGAGTTTCGGCCTGTTCCAGGCCCTGGGTAGAAGCTTTGATGAGATGGTGCGTATGACCTATTTAACGGTTAATGCCCTTAAGAAGCTAATCACCGGCAAGATAAATCCCAAGCATCTGTCCGGTCCCATAGATATTGCCAAAGTTTCCCAGCAGGCCCTGGAGAGCGGCCTGGCGAACTTTTTTATGTTGATTGCGTTCTTATCGCTTCATATCGGACTACTGAACCTATTGCCCATCCCGGTTCTCGATGGCGGGCATTTGATGATTTATTCTATTGAGAGTATTATCAGGCGGGATTTCAATCCTAAGGTGAAGAATGCACTGATGAATATCGGGTTTTTTATTTTAATCGCGATTATGGCCTTTGCCATTTTAAATGACATTGCCAAGAACCTGCCCAACGGCTGGAGATCCCTTTTGCCTTTTTAATAGAACCGACACCTATTCTATTCCTTTCATTTCATCGGATATGATATTTTTGATATCATCTTTTAATTTTCCGATCTCTTTCAATTTTTTCGCCACCTTATCAAAGAGAGGTTTTTGATACTTTATACCCTCTTCGATCAGGTAGGCGGCGCTTTCGGACCTGCTTTTGAAAAGCCCGGTTTCGACCAACATACCCAGTTTCTCATTGGCTTCATCGTTTACCCGGATGGTGAGGACGGTATTCCGTGAAACTAAGGCTTTATCGATGGTTTTTTTTATGGATTCTACTGTCCGGGTGGCAAACTTTCCCACCGAATCACCCAATTCCTCAAAAACATTTTTCTCCCTATCCGGGCCGGTTTGTGTTTCTTCCGCATCTTTTTTTGTTTCTTGTGTCATAATTACCTCCTGCTGTGTAATTTGTAATTCAATTACATATTACCGCATTACAAACGACCTGTCAAGAAGAAACCCGTTTTTTTTTTTAAATTCCCCCGGTCATATATAGATTGATCCCTCTAAAGGTTATGGGATTCGATCTTTCCGACCGCCACCTCGACCGCTTCGACTATGGCCCCGGAAACCACCAATTTGTGGATTCTGGCCATATCCTTATATAAAATCCGGTCTTCGTCAAGGGGAGCCACATGTTCACGGATTACCCGGTGGGCCGCCATTGTCCCTGCTCCGGGCGCGTAGTCGTGAAAATCGATCCCCTGGGCGGCACAAAGCATCTCGATGACCATAACCTGCTGCACGTTTTTTACGATCGCAACCGCGTTCCTGGCAGCTATCAGGCCCATGCTCACGTGGTCTTCCTGTCCTGCCGACGTGGGTATGGAATCAACGCTTGAAGGGTGGGCCAGCACTTTGTTTTCGGACACCAACGCGGCGGCTGTATACTGGGCGATCATAAAACCGGAGTTTAAACCGCTTTTGCTCGATAAAAAAGGCGGCAGGCCGCTCACATGGGGATTGACCATCCGGTCGATGGTACGTTCGGAAATCGAGGCAATCTCGGAGAGGACGATGCACATGTAATCCAGTATAAAAGCCAGCGGTTCCCCGTGAAAATTACCACCTGAGATAACCTCCTCTTCTTCCGGGAATATGAGCGGGTTATCCGTAGCCGAATTAATCTCAATGGATAGAACTTGTCCGGCATAGTGCAGCGTATCGGCGATGGGACCCAGCACCTGGGCCATACAGCGGAGCGTATAGGCATCCTGCACTTTGTCGCAGTTGACATGGGACGCGATGATTCCACTTCCGGCTATCAGTTTCCTGATATTGGCCGCGATTTTGATCTGTCCCGGGTAGGGGCGCAGGGCGTGAATTTTTTCGTCAAAGGCCCGGGCTGTTCCTTTAAGCGCTTCCAGGCTCATGCTGCCGGCAACCTGGGCATTCTTTAACAGCAATTCGGCATCTTCCTTCACCAAACAGCCGATTGCGGCCATGACCTGGGTGCCGTTTATCAGACCCAGCCCTTCTTTGGCCAGGAGTTTCATCGGTTTTAGTCCTTTATCTTTCAGGATTTGGGCCGCGGGCCGGCGTTTGCCCTCTTCGATGCATTCCCCTTCACCCGTAATGACCAGGGCTAAGTGAGCCAGGGGGGCCAGGTCTCCGCTGGCGCCAACCGATCCCTGTGACGGGATATAGGGATACACCCGTTTATTTAACAATCGGACTAAAAACTCAATCAACTCTTTTCTCACCCCGGAATACCCCTTGCTCAGGGCATTGGCTCTTAGCAGCATGACCCCCCGCGCCACATCTTCAGTCAGCGGTTCCCCCACTCCCACCGAATGACTGCGGATCAGGTTTTCCTGAAGTTTTGCCGAATCTTCAGCAGAAACAAACCGGTTGGCCAGTTCTCCGAAGCCCGTGTTGATACCATATACCGTTTTATTTTCCCTCAATATTTTTTCAACGAAGTTTCGTGATTTAATGATTTTTCCAACCGCGTTAGCGGCCAGCTTTACCGGTTCGTAATTCCGGCTTACGGTCACAACGTCTTTGATTGTTAAAGAATTTCCGTCGATTTGTATCATCGGACACCTCTGCTTAGCGTTATTTTTGTTAACAGATTATATACCCCCGGCCCCTTTTTGACAAGCTCACCTGGCGGTATCCGAGAAATTTGAGATCGATATGCCCAAAAGGCGCACTTTTTTTTTACCCGCCTCGGTTTTGTCTAAGAGGGGCCCGATATATTTCATTATCACGGCCGCTTCCCGAATCGGCTCTCCCGGGGTAATGCCGCGGGTAATACTCTTAAAATCGAAGTATTTTACCTTCAGGGTAACCGTGCGTCCCGTTAAGTTGTGCTTCTTTAAATAGGTCTCGATGTCCCGGGCCAGCTTTCCCAGGAAGGATATCATCTCTTCTATGTTATCGATATCTTTGCTGAAGGTGTGTTCCTGGCCCAAAGATTTTCGTTCCCGGGTCGGGTTAACGGGTCTCTCATCACAACCATGGGCAATATCGTAATAGTAGTTCCCCACCTTGCCGAAACGGTTGACCAGTTCCTCTCGTGTTAATTTCTTTAAATCGGCCCCGGTCTTGATGCCTAAGGCCAGCATCTTTTCCTCGGTTACCCGGCCCACACCGTAAAATTTGCGTATGGGTAAATTGGCGATAAATTGCTCGGCTAATTTCGGGGTTATTACAGTCAATCCATGAGGTTTGCGGTAGTCGGACGCCACTTTGGCCAGGAATTTATTGAAGGACACCCCTGCCGAAGCGGTGAGGCCCGTCTGCTCGAAAATTTTCCTTAGTATCTCTTTCGCAATATCGGTGGCGTAGACTATTCCTTTTTTATTTTCCGTTACATCTAAGTAGGCTTCATCCAGGGAGAGGGGTTCGATTAGGTCGGTATATTCGTGGAAGATTTGCCGAATCCGCTGCGACACCCCGCGATATACGTCGAACCGGGGCCTGACAAAAACGGCCTGGGGACACAGGCGATAAGCCACACTGGAAGCCATGGCGGAATGGATGCCGTATTTCCTGGCCTCATAGGAGCAGGCAGCCACCACTCCCCTGCTGTTGGGGTCTCCTCCCACGATAACGGGTTTCCCCTTCAGTTGGGGAAAATCGCGTTGTTCCACGGATGCGTAAAAGGCGTCCATGTCCACGTGAATGATCTTACGTATCTTTTTAATATCGTTCTGCGCAAGCATCTGTTCGCTCTTTGTTCGGCATTGATGTAATAATATAGTATCTTTATCCCCTTTTGTCAACCGGAATATCATTGCCAAAATCCACCGCCATATTTTAACATAATAAGTTGCTGCTTAAGATTTATACGTAAGCGCTAAATAAACCCCACCCCTAAAATTCCAGATTGGATTTTTTTAAAATGACTATTAATAAAAATAGGTCTATAAAAGAATTTGTGGGTACAAAATATTCCCTGCGCTTAACCGCTTAGAACGCCTGTTAAATAGAGGGCTTCGCGTCTAATACCGCAATCTTTTCCCCACATGTTTTTGAGGAACCAAAATTAATAGTTTAGAAGAACACCGTTTCAATCCTTCTTTTAATGGAAGTACCACTTAAAGAACTTTTGATCACTTGTGTGCACCGTCCATCGCCCCTGTACTATTTTTACGGTTTACCCACGTGGAAATAAACGAAAACCATTAACGGTATTCGTTTTCAGGTTACTCTCAAGGCAAGTGAATTTGAACTCAAATTCATTTTGACTTATTGGGGCTTTATTGGATTTGATTTCGGGTTCATCAATCTGTCAAACGTTTTTATTGACAGATTGAGGGTTCCGAAATATTTTTTCATA
>JAGLQA010000263.1 GCA_023137075.1 Candidatus Aminicenantota bacterium | reverse complement strand
AACAATATCAAATATATAAAAAAAACCATAAAAAAAAAGATTGGGATTTATGAACCCTTAGACTTCAAGACCGCGTTTAATGAGTTTGTCCTTTGGATACAGGATGAAGAGTACGAAGTGTTAAGAAAAATCCCGGCAAAGTCGGCGATTGAAACCTACCTTGACGACCTGATACGGAAATTTCTGATTGAAAAGACATATTTCATTTATTTATTTGAAGACCGGAGTTTAGTAACGCAGTTTGTCATAGATACCTGTAGAAAATATGGAATCCCCGGAGAATTCTATTCTGATATTGAAACCTTTGTCAAAAATAAATTGGAGGATAAAACCAGGTTAGAGAAAATCAAGGAAAGTTTTAAAGAAAAAAGCAAATTAAAGACTTACTTTTATACCAGTGTTCATTATGCAGTGGTCGATTATGAGCGGAAATATAATGTAAAAAAAGCAGAACCGGGTGACTGCAATGATCTGGATAAGTTAGAATCATCGACTCCCGGACCATATGTAGAATCGGAAGCAAAGGAGATTAAGGAGCGAGTGCAGCAATTGGATTATAAAGAGAAGATTGCTTTTAAAATGTACTATTATGAGAATATTACCAACCTTAGTGCCATTGCCGGAACTTTAAGAACCACTCGCCATAAAGCCGGGAACATTCTAAAAACCGCACTTAAGAATGTATTGAAAGGAGGGGGATAATGGATTATTCTAAATTTAAAGAAATCGAAAACCGGACTTCTGATCGATATGCAAGAAAAAGGAGGTAAAAATGGTACATCTTAAAGAAGAACAAATCGCGAGTATGGCAGAAGGAAATGTAAAAGGGCCCGAACATGAAAGAATGCTAAAACACCTGGCCGAGTGTGAAACATGTTTTAAAGCATATACCGATACCTTGAAATTTGTCGAAGAGGAGAGAATAGGCAGCGCCTGGTGGAGAAAATTCAGATTACCGGAGCTGCATTTTTACTTTCCCAAAAAAGTTCTCCTTCCAGCTGCTGCAGTGTTGATTGTTGTCCTTTTAGCGGGGGCTTATATCTTGAAGGAGCTTCGTCAAAGAGGCATACTAAATGACCAGGTACAGCATTTAACAAGCATCTCCATGCAAATGGAAAATATCGGAGTTCAGGCTTTTTCCGGGACAAAAGGTAAAATAATGGCCGCCTTTCGTGCAGGTGTTTTCGTGGAGGATCTTTCACTGCTTATCAAAGTTCGCGGTAAGGAAGAATTAACGGAAAAAACCCGAAGCCGGTTAATCGAAGAGTTAAAAATATTAATGATTGGAAGCGACGCCTGGTTTCAGGAAGTGGCACATATAGAAAGAAAAAACTATAAAAGTATAATTGAACATACTGAAGAATTGTTAAAACCACATCCGTATTTTGACCTCTTTCAGTTCGGGCGGTTCGTAGAGCAAAGTATACTGGCCACCTATGAGAATAAAAGGCTAAAGATGGATATCGATAAATATCAACAACTGGTCCGGAAATATAAATTACCTCCGGGAGTATCGAAGAGATTAAGAAAGTTCCACGCAATATTAGAGATCAAAAAGATTAGAGAGATATACATCGCTGTAAAAGAGATTTTTTTATTCTCGGAATAGAATAATAGAGGACAAAAATGAAAAAATTATTAATGTTTATATTCACAATTCTGGTAATAAGCAGTCTTCATGGACACAATAGAGATTACATCCAATGGTGGATATACAACCACGGCGATTATTCGAAAACGGAAGGGAAGAACGATCCCCTGGTGCGGCAGGCTTTTACTGTTTTTGAACGAGTTAAAAATGCGGCAGACAAATTCGAAGCCCGTGTTCCCCGGTTGTTTATTATTAAAACTAGGGGAAAACCCTATGCCCTGGCCCTTCCCGACGGCGGTATCATCATTAATCCCACTACCCTCAATATGTGCTATAAGGACGCCGGCAGGGAAGAGGGAGACCGGCGCCTGGCCTTTATCTTAGGACATGAACTGGCCCACCTGGCCAACAAAGATTTTATGCACCGGGAGTCCTTCCTGGCTTTGCAAAAATATGGAGATAAAAAAGCGAGAGAGGAGCTAATTAAATATTTTGAACTTTCCAATCCTGAAAAAGCCAAAGAATTTAAGAAAAGAGAATTGTATGCAGACCAGAAAGGAACAATATATGCAACCATGGCCGGCTACAGAATCGGCAGTCTATTTTGGGGAGAAAATAATTTTCTCAGCTATTGGGCAGAACAAATTGGTATGGGGTATGCATATGATGAAGCCTTCGGGCATCCGGCAATGGAAAAAAGGGTGCAATTCGTTCGAACGCAGTTGAAAGCCGTCTTAGATAAGGTAGAGCTTTTCAGAGCAGGTGTGCTGCTATTCCAGGCAGGAAGTTACCGGGATAGTGCAGCCGCATTCCTTGAATTTTCAAAGGTCTACCCGGCCAGGGAAGTATTCAATAACATCGGCGCCTGTTATCTCAACCTAACAATGCGTCACCTCTATTTAAAATTCAGTGACGATTATTTTAGCTTCAGGCTTTCTACAGCCATCGACTATTCTACCGGTGCGGAACTGCTGCACCTTAGAGGAGAAGGAGACTATTTAAAAGACAAAGATATTTCCCGGTATCTCGATAAAGCGGAAGATTATTTCAAGCTTGCCGTCGCACGTGACCGGTTCGACCGGGCCTGCCGGTATAACCTGACGGCTGTATCGATGTTGAAAAAGGAGTACGCTAAAGCCTTAGGGGTTTGTGACGATATATTGAAGATAAAGCCCGGGGATGCGGATGCCCTGAATAATAAGGCCGTCGCCTTTTATAACTACGGTAGAGAAGAAGATGTCGAGACCACCCAGAAGGCGATCCAAATCTTACAAAAAGCGAAAAAAATAGATCCCGGTAATTTTAAAGTCCTATATAACCTGGCATCTATCAAGCAAAAAAGGGAACGCAGGGCCGGTGCCAGGCTCTATTGGGAAAAATATTTAAATTTATCCTATACGCCGAAAGATAATTATTACAATTATGTTTACGAAAAACTGCATAAAACAGCCCCGCCAAAACCGGAAGAAAGAACCGGGTTCCCCAAACTACCTGCCGGAATCAGTTTTAAGGACACCTTTTCAATTATCAAAAAAAGGTGGGGCAAAGAGGATGTAAAAGAATTTATGCTGGGAAATGCTGAAAGTGAAACTAGTGATAGCTGGTTAATAAATTTGCAGGTTATCGTAAAAAACAATGTTCGAGTTCTGGCCTTAGACGGGACGATTGAGATGGTAGAAAAGGAATATGCCCCAACAGAAACCCTGCCGGAGATATTAAAACGTTTTGGGCGGCCACAAAAAGTCGTGCGCCATTCCAACGGCAATTTTTATGTCTATAAAGACAAGGGGTTTTCCATAAAAGAAATCAACGGCAAAGTACGTTCATATATCTGGTTTGAAAAAGATTTTTAAAAAATCGAAAATCCTCCGTCAAAGAGATATGAGACAAATTAAAAAACGGAGGTTACAATGAAACAAGAAAAAGTAGAAAAAAAACTCGGGCTTAACAAGGAGACTATCCAGAAGCTCCAGACAGGCCTGAGTGGTGAAGAGTTAAAGGAAATTAAGGGCGGTACCGATGTCGTACCGATGGGAACCACCAACATCCCCCCACTTTGCACTTAAGGGAGGCATGGGGACCTGACGATTTTCATGTGAAGGTGGGACAAAAAGGGCCGGGCACAAAGTGTCCGGCCTTTTTTTATATAGGCCTTTGGCGACCGGGGTTGAAATGTAAAGTTAAATACTCTATTATTATATTTTAAAACAAGCATTATTTATAAATGGAAAAACGAATTTATTTCACTTCAACTCGTCGATTGTTGGCCGTCATTTTTATTACCCAACTGTTCTTCTATCATTTGTGGGGATTGAACCCCGACAAATCCGTCGACCGGTACTTAATAGACAGTTGGGAAATAGCCGAAGGTTTCCCTTCCAATGAAGTAACTTCGATTGCCCAAACTCCGGACGGTTACCTGTGGATTGCCACATCGAAAGGTCTGGTTCGCTTTGACGGAATAACATTCTCAATCATATCATTTGCTAAAAAAGAGGAGATTTCTCCATTGA
>JAGLQA010000262.1 GCA_023137075.1 Candidatus Aminicenantota bacterium | reverse complement strand
AATTATTTTATAGAACCAAAAAAATTAATTATATGGAGGTTATCAAATGGGAATTGAGAACCAGATTGAGAGGCGGGAACACCCCCCCTGTGAAAAATGTAAGGGCTCCGGAAAAGTGAAGAACGATAAGGACAAATGGGTTGACTGTCCTGCATGTGGTGGTAAAGGAAAAATTTATTAGAATTCATTTTAGGATTTTTCACATAGTGTAATTGAGAGGGATAAGTTTTTCGTTTTCGCACTTTAGTGATATGGAAAAATTTCTCGATTACCCGGCGCGCATTGCCCGGTCTAATAGACTATAAACTGCTAAAATGAAAAGAGGTGCCTCTATTTATTCCTGGGATGAGGAGAGGCGTTTTCTCTTGCGCTGTGAACTTGATGACGCCTTTTTCCATCTTTACGATATCGCCGCCCCCGATGTCGATTACATCATGGAAACCTTCCCTCATTATTTACTTGATATTTTAAAAAAATAAATTTATAATAAAGCTTGAGATAAAGAATTAATGAGAATTTTTAGTAATTCAAGATGATGGTTACTAAATGATGGGTTTTGCTTATTTTATATGAGGAGTTAGTGAATGACAAAAAGTAGAGGGACATCTTCAAAAAAAAAGGAAAAACCGGAGCAGCACATTGAGGAGAAACCAAAACAAAGGAAAAGAATTTTTATAAAAGTCTTGGCAGGTTTGGGTGTATTATTAGTTGCATTGAGTCCTACTTTGTTCGATTTTTTCACTGATCTTTTAAGAACAGCTCCTGTTTTTTCAGTTGATGATTCAGTAAGAAATTCCCAACTACCTTTCGTTATTAGTGCCGAAAATTCTTCTGCAAAACGCAGGTTAAACTTAGATGTTCGCTGGGATGGAGTACTCTTTAAACAGGGTGCGATTCAGACCGACCAAATTTTGTATAAATGGATATTTAATGTAAATGACACAAAACTTTCACACGATAAGAAATATACAAAAGACGGTGAGCATAAATTGGAAGTTGGTTTCAACGGGAAATTTCAAGGTGAACCATTTACGGTGGTTTTTTATTCAAAACCTCCAGTTGTAGAAGCGAGTCTTGATTCTATTGAAAATAGTCCAAAAGATAAGATTATAATGGGACAAACCGCCAGTAAGCTCCAAGATCCGAAAGAAGAAATAAAGATAGATGTTTTGATTGATTATAGGGAGAAACCAATTGCAATCCCTATAAAAATGGAAAAGTTTTTAAATAATAAAGGAGTAATATATTTCAAGTTTACATCATTTCCTATTGTTTCGCCTAAAATATCACCTGATGACCCACGTTATAAAGAGCCGTTTTTTGCTTTTCGGGTTACGGACCAAGCAGGCAATATGTATTACAATAATATAAGTTATGCTAAATTCATTGCCCCCGGTAAACAAAATTTTGGAGTGAATCGGATTGCTGATATTAATGTGTATACTAACCTACCAGAAGATGTGAAGGGGCATCAACTGCATCCTGATCTGCCTAAAGATGTGCAGGGAATGAAATTTTCTCTTGAAATTACATTAGATGAGATTCTCAATAAGGGGAGAACCGAATATAAAGGGGAGAAAGCAATTGAATTAAATATTTCAGTTTATGGAATGGATTTTGCAAAATTGGAGTGGGGAAATCTACCTGAAGATATTAGAGATGAAAATTCACCCACAATTGTTGTTCGAGACGATGAAACTATAAGTATTGTTTACGGGGATGATAACTATATTGATAAATCACCACCCGTTGGAAAAGAACTATCATATCAAGTGGGACAACCGGGAAAAGACGGAAATTTTTATAAAAGTGAAAAAAAGACAATTCGTATTGAGCTCCCAGATATACCAGACATTCAATTCGAGAAATTGACTTTAGTCAAAAAAATTAGCATTGATCCAGCCGCGAGTTTTCAAAGCATTCCAAGATCTTTTTGCGTTACCGAAGACAATATTTTTCTACTTCCTGATTATCAAAGAGGAACGGTAAAGGTGCTACAAGAAGGGGGTAACTTTCTGAATTTTGCAAGTGAATTCGGAAACGGGGATAATGGGACAGGTAAAATGATAAACCCGCGAGTTTGTATTTATAGCCAAACTGAAAGTAAACTTGGTGTATTTGACTCTGCGGCGAGGAAAATATTCATTTTTGAGAGATATGAGAGAACTAAATTCAGGATAGTAAGCGAAATTTTTTGCCCAAGATTAGGTTATGATTATGCTTTTTGGGGAGACGGAAAGCATTTGATCATATCAGGAATTGTGAGAGACGTGAATAATAGTTCATTTGGTTTATACACAAAGAATATAAAAACGAATCAAATAACTTATTTATTACCTTCTTATGATAAATACGGTCTAAAAAATACTGGCGAATACGAAAGAGAATATCGTCAAAATCAAACAATTCCCGCCGTAGGCGTTCGAGGGATTTTCGATGTCTCAGGGGCTGATGTGTTTTTCGTATGGGAAGGGGCTCTGCGTGTCCTTAAGATTAGCCTAGTTACTACTAAAAAGGTCACTATATTTGGGCAAGAGCCTTCTTATTATACCAAGCCTGATGGTGTTAAGCTTAGCAGAACTTACAAATCCGGCGAATTCGAGAGCACCTGGAGAACACAAAAAACTATGTCTTATGTCAGAGATATTTTTGCTACTTCCCGTTATGTATTTGTTGTCTACGAAACCGGGAAAAACGCAAAAACTCCTACTTCACAATTCAGGATTCAGACATACACACCAGAGGGAATTTTCCTCAATGACGTTTCAATCCCCGGTAATCCCGGTATGCCGATGTGTTTTGACAAGGATAATTATGAATTATATTCCATTTCAAGACAATCAGAAAGTGGTGATAAGGCTTTTTCAATACTAAAATACAAATTTAGATAAAATAGCAATTTCGACGTGAATTGTAATCAAACCTCTACCATCGTAATCAATCTAAATTCTCTCTATTTGTTTTTCTATCCTTTTGAACTGAAGAAAATCATTTTGATTCGAAATATGATGCCCAGCAATATATATAATCCTTGCACTACCAATACAATAAATAATATGAGCAGTATAAGACCAAAAGGATTGTCTGTTATCTTTTGGTTACCTGTCAAAACCTGATTAGCCAATTCTGGCGTAAAATCAATAGATTTAAATTGGAGAATGTCACGCCGATCAAGCCTGTCTTTTTTAAGGTCAACAGCTACTATGGTCTGATTGTCGTCTTTGGGAGAGCCGTCTTCTCCCACTCTCATTGAGATAAGACACATCCATGCACTTTCCGGAGAGGATAACTTGAAAATCCAGGGGATGGTAAACGGTTTGTTATCGAAAGTCAGTGAATAAGCGCACCCCGGATAATCGGCATTTTTACCTTTTTGTTTTGGCATAAGAGTAACGTATCGAATAATTTTATTAATAAGAGATCCCGACTTTGAGTCAAAAAACTCCTCAAGTTTCCGGGCTTCCCTGTAATAACCGGCTTTCAGATCAATGGGGTAGTATCTGAACCCTTTTACCGGGAAATCTCTTGAACGTTCGAACAATGACATTATCTTTCCAAACTGTCTATAACTTTGAGCGAGTAAATCTAATTTTTTTCCGGAAAAATTCATTCTATATTCTTTTGTTGGTTCCCCTTTATGAACCGAAAATTCTAGCAACGCTATTAAATCAGCAGTGTATATCTCAATGTCATTTTTATCGGAGTAGATTCCCTTTGTTATCCAACTTGCTTTGGCGATGAAAAACGACTTGTATTTCCAATCTTTTAATTTTTTTTTTACATCCGTATGTTTTATCGCTTCACTCCAGTTTCTATTATTCTTGCTGAAAAAATCTCTTAAGTTCAGGGACGGAACTGATTCCGAGAAAATAGAAGTGGCAGAGTCTATTCGATTCGATCCACGACGCTCCTCATCTATTATAAAAGTCAAAATTTCAATCTCAATATTTGATTTAAGCTGTTGTTCGAATACACTTAAGTACTCCTTCAACTCTTCATGACCCATTAATTGTTTAAATGCCCATTCATGAAAATTTTTCGGATTCAGTCGTAACTCATCATCGGAACATCCAGAGAAAAAGCAAACAATTACAATAATTAAAACTATCAATCCCGAAACACTCAACCTTCGGGTTCGCTTGTTGATAAAAGAATCATTTTTACTCATGATACAATAATATAATAATTATTATACGAATGTCAATAAGTATGAGACACAAGGTGTTTTTACTTTATTGATGTAGATTGGCTCAATGAGCTATTAAAAATAAATCCTCCTGTCTATAATCCGGACGTGCCAGTACCAAAAATGTAACAAACATAATTTGCCGGGATATGGGCAAGAAATCGGGCGATAGATTTTGAAATTTTTTCTCACTTGTGTTTTACGACAAAAGGGATTATAATAATAATGAATCTAATTATTGAAGATTGGGTTCAAGTTTAAAAAAAGGTGCTGCTCCATGGACACAGCGAATTTAAAAAAATTGGAAATTATCAGTAATCTATCCTTTGTGCCGACCGAAAAATTGGATGAGATCAACAATTTTGTTCAATATGTTCTATATGCGAGTCAAGCAAAAAAGAAAAAAAAGGTGAGTGTAAGGGGCATCTGGAAAAATAAAGGTTTTGAAAAAATTGACGTGGAAAAGGAGCTAAAAACACTCCGAAGAGAAATCCAGAAAAATTTAGACAAAAAAGATTACTAAATGGAATTCCTGTTAGATACCGATTATTTCGCCGGATAAAAAATTTCATGAGATTTCAGGTATTGAAACAATATGGAGATAATTCCTTTACCCACAACCTTCACTGAGAACTGATTTTTTTTTCTTGCCGCATTTAAGTCCTTCCCTTTTTCTTCTAGTTTTTATTCAAGTTTCCCCGGAGCGGGGCTATTTCCAGATGTCTTTGAAACGGTGCGAATGGCCGCAGTAATAACATTCCAGGGCGCCGTCCCCTTTTCGGATAAATTCAGGGGGGACATGTTCGCAGTGGGTGTAATGAGAAATACATTCGCTGTTGGTGCAGCCGGTTCCTTTAATTTTATAAATCCGGGGTGGAGAGGCTAAACGCAACTTACGGGCCACTTTGTTATCCTTCACAATATTAACGGTACACCCGGCCGTTACCGCTGCCAACCGCCGAAGATCTTTGGCGGACAATTCCATAATCTCCGGTAAAAATATCAATCCTTTATAAACTCCCGGGGCCTTCTTCGATTCCCCCACACCAACAGAACCTTTATAGCGACTGAATCCCATAATTCTCATGGTTTTATAGAGGTAATTCCAGATATCCTCCTTGGATTCACCCCGGCAAAAACGGTCGATCACCACCCCGTTTGCCAGCGGATTGATACCTTCTTTCAGCACCTTGGGCCTGGAATAATCGGGAGAAACTTCCCGGATAAAATCTTCCTTATATTCTGTGTTTTCAACCGTGGCGCCGCTAAAATCACCACCTATTTTGCCGGCAATGGCGCTGAGAAGTACGATCCGGATAAACATGCCGTTGATAGATTGGACTTCCCAGTGATTTAAGGGTAAATCATCGAGAAAGATAGGGATAGTGGGATGCTCTTTATGCCGCGGTAAGGGATGGTAAAAAAAGGTGTTTTCGGGAGCCGGGAGTTTTTTGACAAATTCTTCCCTGAAGGTTATCTTTTCCCGCAATTCATCCTGCCGCTTCAAAATCCGCTCACCCATGCGTTCCAATTGCGGACGGGTAAAATAAAACCGTGACGCAATATCCGGCTGAGCTAAGTACTCCTCTAAGGAATTGAATACCCTCAATTTAAAACCGTTTTCCTTCATCTTATCGATATACTGTTTTTGCATGGCCAGTTCAGGCGGCGCGACCAAGTCGACTTTTACATTATTGAATATTTTCAATCCATCCGCCTTCGAATGAACGGTGCGGCCGTGGAACAAATCCCCCACTAAGGCGATGTGAAGCGAATCTGTGCTCCAGTGATTATCTTCAATCAGCGTAAATTCATCCAACAACTCCTGGGTGGGATGTTCATGCTTGCCGTCACCGGCATTGATAAACGCCGGTTTATAACCGAGTTTGTTTCGTTCGGCATATTTCTCGCCCTGCAACTGCAGCCAGCGGCAGATACCTTCTAACCGGCTCCTGACAATAAAAACCTGGTTATTGTAACCCGCCAGGGTCATGAAACCGTCTATATAACTTTCTTTCTTATTAAAAGATGAACTGTCGGAATTAAAGATGGAAAGTTTGACGCCAAGGAACTCGGACGCGTTCCTGAAGGACTCCCGCGTGCGGGTGCTGTCTTCTAAGAAAACTTCATATATGCCAAAATCCATATCTTTAATTCTGAAGCCATCGAGGATTTTTTCATCATTGCGATACCACGCCTCTTTTAACAACCTGGTTTGTTCGAAGAGATATTTTTTTTCATCGATTGAGAAATCCGCGGCCACGCATAATGATCTCTCTTTAAATACGTTAACTTTCATTGGGTCGCCCTCCTATCCCGGTCAGTCCGGCATAAAATTAAAATCAAACAGATATCGACTTTTTTTTTCATCTTTTTTTATTACCTATTTTATAAAAAAGAGAGCAGGTTGTAAAGATAAAAAAGCACAAATTTTTTATTAATTCATTAATTCATTGTAGTATTGAAAAAAAGTAATTTTTTAAGTTAATCCGGGTAATGTCGGTTGATCAATAAAGAAACCCGAAAAGCCAGAGAGGAATTTTTTGTTTGAAGCCGGTTTCAATATCATCTAATGCCAGGAAAGAATTGAAAATGCCACTAATCTGGCTAAAACCCTTATTTTTTCCTCCAACCTCAAAAGTATATTGACTATCAACTAAAAAATCTCCCCTGTCAACTGTCTTTATTTCGTAAAAAGAAGACACAATATTAGCAAAGAAGGTTTCCCTGGTATTCCCTTTGTCAACTCTATTTTCTTCACCCAATGCGTAAATCAAATTGGTATTATTTAGATATATTTTATCCGGTTTTTCCAACTCACCGAAACCTCTTCCTTTTTTATTAATCGACAATATCACATTTCCATCCTCAAGAAATTTTAGATATTGTTTCAGTGTCCTGATATCCCCGATCTCCAGTTTACGTTTTAAATCATTTAAATCCGGGGTGTATGGCACGAATTCAGTCAGAAGGCTTAACAATCTTAAGATTTTGTTAATACTAACTCCATTCAAGTTGGGATGCACATTGAGGGAATCCTCCACCACTGTCTTACGAACATCCTGCATCAACTTTATATAGAATTCTTCAATCTGGTCCCGGTGTTCGATAAAATAGGGATAATAACCAAATTTGAGATAATCTTTAAAAAGTGGAAGAATGCGTTTTCCCCTGGTCTTAATTCTGTCAATAATTTGATGCGAAATCTTTTCATGGTTAGTTATGATTTCTTCCAGGGAATAACTTTCCAATAGGAGGTTCAATGTCATTTCTATGAATTCCCGGAAGGACATTCCATTCATCCGGTACACAATAGCCCTGCGGCTGAGATCATGGGAACTCTTGTAGATTTCCAGGGACGAACTACCGGAAGCCAAAATATAAAGATCGGTAAATACATCATATATACTCTTCAAATCCCGGGACCATTCACTGTATTTATGAATTTCATCAAAAAATATCAACTTCACACCCTCTTCTTTATAAAAAATTTCTGCGATTTCATACAACGAATACCGGGCCACCAGGGTGTGGTCCACCGGGACATATAACGCCTCCCGCGTATGGATATTGTGTTCTAAGACATCGAGCATATGCTGGATAAGCGCTGTGGTTTTTCCTACACCCCTCTGACCGATAACAATGTAAAACCGGCTTTTAAGTGGATGTTTCTTCAAAAAGTACCGTTTATATTCTTTATTGTAATTTTTCAAGTAATAACGGCTTAATTCATACAGCTTTTCAACCATCGGTTCACCTCCGGGCGGATTGCATTCCACTTTTCTTGCCATAATAAGTGGAACGCGATCCCATTCTACCCTATTTAAAATGGGAATGCAATACGCAAACCCCTCCTTTTGGTGAAATTACCCGGGAAGGGCGCTTTAGATGTAAATCCCGAGAGCCCGAATATCGCCGGTTCCATCGCCAAATAGCAAACCCTATCCCCAAACACCTTCCCATCTCCCCGCCCTTGTGAACGATGTAAATAATTATTTAATGTAGAGTGGGGCAATTACCTCACTCTATAACAAAAGCAGGAAGTCTAAATATCTTAAATCGGCAGCTATGACAAAGATCTGAAATTTAATGATAATTTCCCATTATCAGCACCCGCTGCCAGAACGGGATTCTTCTCAGTCTCTTTAATCCATCTCATATTTTTAAAATCCGGGATCCTTTTGGACCTGTAAATGTTTTTTGGAACTTTGAATCCGAAATCAATGGTTTTGGTAGAACCGTCATCCGGCAAATAGTCAATCTTTACTTTACCATACGCTTTTCCTACCATCAAGATTATATCATCCGGATCGGTCTCAATATCATCAATTTCAGCGATTATGATGTCATCGGGAATCTTAAGCAGAAGGTTGGAAATATTTCCGGTAAAAACACCGAGGGTGGTTTTATAAAGCCCTTTGATCAATTTCCCCATGAATTTGTCTACTGCATTTCGCTTAACAACGTCACTGAGATAAATCAAAATCCAACACTCAGAGTGGATCTCTTCTTTGAACAGAATTCTTTCAAACTCAACATATTTCTTTCCTGTTCTCGGATTTTTAGCGTTTTTGAAGTCATATAAAGTATTTCTTCTCAGATCAAGTCCGGGAACTATCTTTGTTATTTCCTGTTTTCCCGGTGCCGGGAACAATAGGGATACCGATAAAACGTTTGTTCCTTTTAATTTGACTGAGTCGCCATCTTCAACCACTTTGATGGAATCCAGGGAAATTTCTACTAATTTTGTTGACATAATGTCCTCCTATTTTAAATTTTCAACATCCACCCGGTACATTCTCGCTGTTACCGATGATAAGATAATCTTCGGTGGGTGCGTTGACAAAATCGGATGGGCGGGTAATTTTTAATTGCCATTTGGGCGGGCCTGGTGGGATTTTCAATAAAGTTCGGTTACCGGAATGTATAATGGCGCCGTTTTCTACTGAAGAAAACTCGAAATCCGCCCAGGACGGTAGGTCGATAACACAAGCCTTCCGTAACCTGCCGGGCCCGCTGACCACGGAGAGATGCAGGTAATCGTCTTCTTCTACGGTTCTAAGAGCAAGGGTAATCGAACTGCTGTGACTGATCATGTTCGCGCTCCGGGCAGAATGATGATAAACATTCACATCCCGCTTCTCAGCCACCAGCCTGTTCTGAACCGTAATTTCAAATTTCTCCATGGCGCCTCCGCATTTTCTCGTAAAGTTTTTAAGGATAAACTTTTAAAACCCTTGTAAGCCAAACATTGACGGTACTTGATCAAGTTGTCGATC
>JAGLQA010000261.1 GCA_023137075.1 Candidatus Aminicenantota bacterium | reverse complement strand
AGCGGTAAGCGATAATTCCGCCGATGCGCTTCGTTTATTCATCGTTTTTCTCCAATCTAGTCATTCAATAATTTCAGAAAGAGCCGTTCCCCTTTACGGCTGTTTGTTATCTTGCTTACAACACTAAAGCATAGCCGATCTTCAAGAAAAAAGTACGATTGTTCTGGGTTACGGGAATGATACTGTAACCGTAATAATCGTCGGAGTAACCGAGAAACAATACGGTCTGGGGATTGATTTTATAGGAAAAGAGAACCTGGGAGAAGAGGTGCTTGAATTCCGGGTCGGGGGGAGTAATATAAAGGTCGGTATTATACCGGAAATCGGCATATTGTAAGATGGTGCGCAAAAAAGCCCTGTTGCTGAACTGGTATACCATTCGAAAATTGGTGAGATTGGCAGTATACAATTTCCCGGCATCGACATCGAGTTTCTCATAAAGATGTTCTATACTAAAAGATAAATGATTTCCTAAGTGATACTCGATCCCCGGGTTGAGGGTTATACGTTTCCCGGCCCGTAAATTGGCATAATCCACCTGGTCACCGAAAATGCCTACGAGATACAGGAAAAAAGAACCGGATGGCCTTAGTTGGGCAATAACATCCAGGGTATTGTGATTGAATTCCTGCCCCATAAATGTGCGCTTCCCGCCGGTAATATGAAGATTAAAAAGAGACTGGAGCGGTCCTTCATAACTAAAGGTGGATTCAAATACTTTTTGCAGGGGGTTTTTATTATAGTCAAACATTTGTGAATAACCACCCTGGACAACCATGGCGGTATACCAATGGCCCGGGTTGCGACGCCATATATACTGCCCTGCGCCTTCGTACAATTTAAACCCGGTCTGGCCAACAAACCCGAGGTCGGCGCGGAAATCGGGACCTATATCCTGGTAATGGGCAGAAATTCTTACATGCTCCGTGGCATGACTATATAAAAAGTCAAAAGCCCCTCCCGTGAATTTTCCCAGGGGTTGCCCGAAATCGAGGATCACATCCCCGGGGTATTGAGTCTGAGAACCAAGAAATTGAAAGAGGAGACTATCTTTTTTCGTAAATCTCAAATCTCCATCGATGCCGGCAACGCGGTTGAAATAATCTTTCCCTTCACGGTCGGTAACAAATAAACCCAGGTTAGACGACCGGCCCACATCCCGGCGATAGCGAAATACAGTGCCGTAATTGTTCATACCTAAGGAAGTATGCCTGCTGCCTTCTGTGCCGGGAAACACCAGGTTAGTGACACTATCCTGGGCAGAATAGAAACCGATGGTATTCTTGCCTTCTTTTCCCGTCATTTTGATTCCCCAGTTCGGGTCCACGATGGAACGGGTGTACACCGGGTATAACCGGCTCCTAAAAATGTTGAGACCTTCTAAAAAGAAGGGGCGTTTCTCAGGATAAAAAAGAATAAATTGGTTATTAATGTCCAATTGGGCGGCATCGGCCTCCACGTGGGAAAAATCAGGATTAACGGCGCCACTGAGGGTAAGGTTGGGCGTAAAACTCCAACGGGCGGATATTCCCGGATCAAGTTTCTTCGTTACATCCTTAAATTCTCCATCGGGAAAACTTTCCCGTTCCTGGGTCAGTATCGCTGAAAGTGTGGGATCGAATTCAAGGTTCAGCCCGGCCCTGGCCCCTTTAAAACCGATTATTTTATCGGCCTGGCACATGTAACAATTATTACTCCTGTCGCGGGAAAAGATAGTGAAGTAGCGGTTGAGGCTGCGTGGATAGTGACGGATTGCATCGAAACCCCATACCTGGTTGTCTTTTGTTTTCTGGAAACGGAGGGTGCTAAATGGAATTTTCATCTCAACGGTATAGCCCCATTCGCTAATTTTACCGGCGGAGCTCCAGATACCATCCCATTCATCCATCGATGTTTCCATGGTGGTGATAAAATCGTGCTGGACGCCATGGGGATTGCAGCGTATGACATAAGCACGCCGCGATTCGTTAAAGGTATCCAACACGATAGCCACATAGTCATCATTTTCGATATTGTCCCGGTCTGTGACCCGGGCGCGTATTTCCCCGGGTTTCGAGTCATAGGCCCGGAATCCGGCATATAAATGGTTTGCGCCATAGGCCAAAAATACTTCGGTTCTAACCGGGGGTTTGGTATTATACCCGGGGTAGAATTCGTACTTGATCTCTATCTTTAGGGCTTCTTCCCAGACTTTTTCATCCAGGACTCCGTCGATACGGATTTTCGAATCGATTCTCGGAACGATGTGTGGGACTTTCGCCTTCTTTTCGGAATCCTCTGCAGTGGCTCTTTCTCCCAAAGCGAGCAGTCCACTACTATAAACACTACTATAAATGGGGAATACCCAGACATATAAAAAAATTAGGATCAAGATGAGAAATGTTTTTCTTTTGTCATACTTTTTTTTCATAATTTCTTCTCCTTTTTTGCGTTTACTTTCTTTTTTTTAACTATTTTATAAAACCGATCAGGTCTAGCAGTAACCATTCCAGTATGTAATGGTTCTCTTCGATAATACTGATCTTATCCCCGGTCTCCTTCAAGACCCCCCAGTTGATGTAATTGCGGGCAAAGTTCATGAACCAATGTAACGGGTCGTCACCAAAACGCTGCTTTATCACAGATTTGAATACCGGGCTGTTGGATTTCAACTGGGCAAGCACATACCAGACAAGCTGCTTCTTCGGGGTCATGTCGTAATAATGCCGGATAGGGAGCTTCCCTGCTTCCACAGCGGCGATGTAATCATCATGTCCCGTCAGGGTCTCATAAAAGTGGTCCGCGGCGTAATTGTGCAGGGCAGGGCCGAAAGCGATACAGGGAGATTGTTTTTCCCATCGTTCACGGTACACAAC
>JAGLQA010000260.1 GCA_023137075.1 Candidatus Aminicenantota bacterium | reverse complement strand
TCCTCGTACATTCTCCGGCACATTTGTTCATCCGGAAATTTCTCCGGTTCTTGCCGGAAGGTGTTGATAATGGAGGGTACATCGCGAATATCTAAGCGATAGATGGTAAAGGATTGGGCCTTCGTATTAATCCCGGTCTCTACGGTTTTTAGCCAACCGTCAAGACTTTGCTCGCACAAACCGTAGATCAGGTCTATATTCACCGACGGGAATCGTGGCACCAGTTCTTTTAGTACTTCCTCGGCCTGGGCGGCCGTATGCTTACGGTCCACGATTTTCAGTATCCGGTCGTCAAAGGATTGGACCCCGATGCTTAAACGGTCCACATATTTTTCTAAAATGTCGATCTTCTTAGGTCTGAGAGTGATAATACTGGATTCCACACAGATTTCGCAATCGCCCTTTTGACCATAGCGGCCCACCCAGAATTCCAGGGCTTCTTCCAGCAGTTCGGCAGTAATAACCGTGGGAGTGCCGCCGCCGAAATAGATGGAGTTGATGTTCCGGTTTTTCAGGTCGATCCACTCATCCATCATCTCCGCAAGCTTTCGTTCCGCTCCCAGCATACGTTTCAGCTCATCCTGTTTCAAGATCGGCCCGCGGTAGTAATGGCAGTAAGAGCAGTGCTCTATACACCAGGGGAAATGAATATAGAGGGTAAAATCCTTATATTTGTCGTATAATCCAAGTATCTCGTCCCGGTTTGAATCTTCATATGGGATGGGATTCGCATTACCGGCGACCGCTACATCTTTCAAAATAGTGAATCGGAAATTTGTCCCGTCTTTCCCTTCAAAATAATTTTTAGGTAAAACGGTAGTTGAAATATCATTCTTTCTCATTTTATGTTCTCCTTTTTTTTTGAATTGGCAATCACCCCGGCATTCCTTGATGAGCCATTTTTTTTATCGCTTATTTGTTTTAATACATCGTTAAATTTGCAAGCAAACTCAGTGATCTGCTCCTTATCCCTGAATATGGAATGATGATCGCCTCTTATCTCATGATAGATGACCGGTGTGCGGCAGTAGTCATTCCAATATTCTTCTCTTTCCGGATTATCCTCGACTGGAAAATAATGGATGGGCGTATTAATTTTCCCGGCCGGTATATAGCGAGAGCCGGCATAATTGAAGGTCCGGATTGCATTGAGAAACTGGACCAATTCTTCCGCCGTGAGCGAATGATAATCCGGTATTGCTTTCTCGTTCTCGATGAGTAATTGCCTTAGCCCTTCCACCAGCGCCTGGTCGGTTTTTAAAAAATCCACCGCAAAGTTCCAGAGATTTCCCATATCATCTAATTTTTCCAATTCCGCTTCATTGCCGGTACTTACAAAGAAATTTTTTGAAAAACTTTTTTCGGTTTCCAGGGTGTGCTCCGGCAAGGCGCTATCTGTTCGACCATTGGGACCGGAACAATCGAAGAAAGCTAAAAAAGCCAATTCCTCACCCATTTGCTCCAACTGCAGAGCCATCTCAAATCCGAAATTGCCGCCGAAAGACCAGGTGGCCAGGTAATAGGGGCCTTGAGGTTGTATCTGTTTTATCTGCCGGATATATCTCGCCGCTATTTCCTCTATGGTCACATTTTGAGGTGCATAATTTTTAAGTTTTTCGGCTTCGATTCCCCAGCAATTAAAGCGGGTACCCGATTGTTTGCAGAATTCCAGGTATGCTCCCACATCGCCGCATATTTCATGTACGAAGAAAATATTCCCTTCCCCCCCGGGTGGTCGATGCAGCATGACAAAATTCGTGGGTATTTCCGGGGCGGCGCCGGTTTTATCCCCCGTTAACGCGGTACTATCCGGGTAGCGGCTGCTGAAATAGGCGGCAAACTCCGCTATCGTGGGCGCCTCGAATAATCCGGTGACATCGATGACCTCTCCCAATTCATCCTTGAACCGGTTGGCAAACATCATCGCTTTAAGAGAGTCGACCCCTATTTCCGGGAGGTCGTCATGTATGCCGATGGGTATGATCCCTAATAAATCCTGCCATATGCGGGCCAAAATCTCCTCCGCCTTGTTTCGCGGCGGTACATAGGGCGTCTTCATTTCGGGCCTGTTTTTGACGGGGGTTGACGACGGTGGAGCTTGTTTTACAAATTTCATACCCCCTTCACGTGCTTCTGCTATCATCCGCGTCAACTGCAGGTCGACGGTGTAATACTGCTTTTCGAAGGGGTAAGAGGGTAAGGGAACCCGGTTTCTCTTGTCTCCCGCATTAAAACCACTCCAGTCTATTTTTGTTCCGTATAACCATAGCTCGCCGATCTTCCGCAGTAAGTATTCTATCTCCGGTATTTCCCGGTCCGATGCTCCGGCTAAGTTGACCACCGGGTGGGATGCTTCATCCGGGCAATATTGGCGGGCCAGGGTACTTAAGGTTTCACCGGGACCGACTTCTAAGAAAAGGGCATTCTCGATGGTGGTTAATTCATCAAATCCATCGGCAAAGCGGCCGGTTTTTTGCAAATGAGTCACCCAATACCGTGGATTTACCGCATCTTCGGGGGTTATCCATTTACCGGTGGCATTGGAAATAAAGGGGATTTTGGGATCCTTAAGCGTTAATTGTTCGATCCGTGCTTCGAGTTCCTCTCCGGCGGTTATCATAGTCAGGGCGTCTTGCAGGGAGAATACACCGGCAAGGCATGCGGCCGCGTATTCGCCCGAATCCCGGCCGGCCATGGCATGGGGTTTTATTCCCCAGCTTATCAGCAATTGGGCCAGGGCATATTCGAATATGAATGCAACTAAAGTCCCAATTCCCTCAATGTTTTGCCGGTCCTGAGACGCAAGATTTTGCGTCTCTACAGTGCTCTGTTTCGAATTTTGGGTTGCGGATTTCGGATTTACCGGTTCTTCACCTTGTTCTTTTTCATCCGGGTATAAAACATCTTTGAGATTATAATCCAGGATAGATTGTAAAATATCGAAACAGCGATCCATGGTTTCCCGGAACATGGAAAATGTGTGATAGAGTTGCAAACCCATATTGATATACTGATCTCCGGGTGAGGGAAACATAAACAACACCGGCCGGTTGTCCGAGTCAATAACATAATCGAGGATGTGACCGGGCTCGCTTGATAACAGGGCGTCGCCGGCTTGGTCCTTGTCCCGGCACAGCAGCATGCGCCGGTAATTGAAAGCGCCCCGCCCTACCTGGAGGGTATACGCGGCATCCTCGAGAGCGATGCCGGGGGTGGATTTTAGATACTCGGCCAGGTTTCCGGCCATTCTACCCAGGGCGGATTTGCTTTTAGCGGATAGTAAGATAAGTTGGGGACGGTCGGTTTCGGGATGAGAAATCCCCTCCTTGGAGGGTGGGGTGGGTTCGGTTTCAGGCCATTCTTCCAGGATTACGTGGGCATTGGTGCCGCCGATGCCGTAGGCGCTGACCCCGGCGCGGGCGGCCACACAACCGGGAGCGGATTCCCATTCTTTTAATTCGGTATTCACATAGAAGGGACTGTTTTCAAAATCGATTTCCGGATTCGGGGTGGTGAAATTCACCGCCGGGGGAATGTGCCGGTGGCGCAATGCCAGGACCGTTTTAATAAATGAAACGACCCCGGCAGCGCAATCCATATGCCCGATGTTGGCTTTGACGAAGCCGAGGGCGCAGGATCGCTTCTTATAGGAGGAACCCGGGGGCATAAATACCTTTTTTAATGCTTCGATTTCGATAGTGTCCCCGATGGGTGTGCCGGTGCCGTGGGTTTCCACATAGGTAATACTTCCGGCATCCACATCAGCCACCCGCAGCGCAGCCCGGATAACTTCAGCCTGGCCTTCAACGCTGGGAGCAGTATAGCCGGCCTTGCGATTGCCGTCGTTATTGATGGCGCTCCCTTTGATTACTGCGTATATAAAATCCCGGTCTTTAACCGCTTTTACTAACCGTTTAAGAACGATGACGCCCACACCGTTACCGGAGGCCATACCGTTTGCCCCTGCATCAAAGGGCCGGCACCGGCCATCGGGTGAGTTAATCATTCCTTCCTCGTAGATATAACCGTTTTTGGTGGGAAAGGTCAGGGCCACACCCCCGGCCAGGGTGATATCGGCTTCCCCTGTCAATAATGCACGACATGCTATGTGAATCGCAGCCAATGATGTGGAACAGGTTGTATTTATAGATACGGATGGTCCTTTTAAGTTCAATTTATAGCAAATATTGGAAGTAAAATGATTACTGTTTAGATTCCCTATTTCCAGGGTTTCCAGGCCGCTGCCGGTTTGAAGAAAATGAGCGAGCTTCCAGGATATATTGGGGGAATACCCGGCATAAAGCCCGATTAATCCATCATAAGTTTTTGTATCATAACCGGCATTTTCCAATGCATGATAGGTGCATTGGTGGAATATTCGCACCTGGGGGTCCATGATTTCCGCTTCGTGGGGGGTATAATTAAAAAAAGCAGCATCGAAATATTGAACATCTTCCACGTATCCTTTGGCTTTTACATAGTTGGGTTTCTTGATTGTTTCCGGATCAATACCTGCATCGACCAATTCATCATCGCTAAAGAAAACCACCGATTCCACACCGTTTTTTAAATTTTCCCAGAAGGCTTCAATATCCCCGGCTCCCGGAAACCGGCCGGCCATACCGATAACCGCTATTTCCAAACCGGTTTGAGCGCTTTCACTTCTTTGTTCATTCATCTTAATTCTCCTTGTCTAATTTGTTTAGTGTTTGAAACATAAGGTCCTTGCCTTCATCGATCACTTCGAGCCTATCCGGCTGATTCTCCTGCATAATTTCTTCCTCCCGGTCCCCGGTTAAATAGCGTTCCAGGGCAGCAATGGTGGGATAGGTATATAATGCCACCACCGGCACTTCTCTATTCAATTTTTCCTTCAATTTATTGCCCACCTTAGCGAAATCTAAAGAATTGCCCCCTAAGTCGAAAAAATTATCCTGGATGCCGACCTTTTCCCTGCTCAGGATTTCCTTCCAGATTTCCGCTACTACTTTTTGGATATCGCTGTCGGGCGCTTTGTATGTGCCGCCGGAATGGAAATCCGACTCCAGGGGCTGCGGCAGTTTTTTCCGGTCTATTTTACCGTTGGTGTTTAGCGGTATCCTGTCGATTTTCACAAAACAGGCAGGGATCATATAGACGGGTAACTTTCCTTCGAGATATTCTTTCAACTCAGGCACCGCAAGAACATTCTCCTTTCCCTGCTTTGCAGCGTTTACCGTAATATAGGCGCACAGGTATTGTCTTCCTTTATCTTCCCTGGCGATTACCACTGTTTCTTTTATCCCGGGATGTGTTCTCAGCCGGCTCTCGATTTCACCTAACTCTACCCTGAATCCCCGGATTTTGACCTGGTGGTCGATCCTACCAAGAAATTCGATATTACCGTCCGACAGCCAGCGGGCCAAATCGCCGGTTTTATACAGCCTCCGGCGGCCAGGGGCACTTTTTGAAAAAACTGCCCCTGGCCCCCGCAAAAACTTTTGTTTATAGTGATTTTTGTCGGCCCCATAATTCCGAAAATCCCGGCAAAATTTTTCTACATTTAATTCAGGATTGTTAAGGTAACCGGCTGCAAGACCATCCCCGGATATATGCAACTCACCGGGAATACCGATGGGCTGCAAATTATTATCTTTATCCAGAATATAAAGCCTAATATTCTGCAGCGGCTTCCCAATCGGTACACTTCCTTCTCCATTCCAATCCGATAATGAGTACCTACTGGCAAAAATCGTCCCTTCTGTGGGGCCATATATGTTTTCTAATGTAATTCTCGTATCTAATGCCCTGAATCGCTTCACCAATTCCGGCAAGAGGGCCTCGCCTGCTAAAAAGATATATCTTAAATTAGATAGTTGATTGATATTTTGAGGATTTAATATCTCGACAAAGGCACTAAACATGGCAGGAACAAAATTGATATGCGTGACATACTCAGCGGCAGTGGTATCCAATATCCGTTGCGGGTCTTTCTCCATACCCTGTTCCAATATTGCCAACCGGCCTCCACCTAAAAACCAACCGAAAATTTCTGCAACAGATACATCGAATACATACGAAGTTTTTAACAGGTACGTGTCCGTTTCCAGCAAAGGGTATGCCCTTTGTAGTGAGGATAATATATTTACCACGGACCGGTGTTTTACCGAAACGCCCTTGGGTTTACCCGTGGAACCTGAAGTGTAGATAATATATGCGAGGAGACCGGAGACGGAAGACCGGAAACCGGTCCCGCCCTCCATGGTAGTTGAAGACAGGTACAGGTGATTTGAATCCGAAGAACGACATCCGAAATCCGAATCAAATTCAAAACTCGAATTTCCAAAATTCAAATCAGGACTCTCAGGTATCTTGTTCCTGTCTTTCAAATTTCGATCTTTCGAATTCTTTTCGAGTTTTGCTATTCGAACTCCGGATTTTCTGAACAAACCACAGTTGGTAATCAACATCCTGGCGTCACTGTCTGCCAATATAAATTGTTTTCTTTCTTCCGGGTAATACGGGTCGATGGGCAAGTAGGCGCCGCCCGCTTTTAATATTCCCAATATCCCGGTTATCATTTTAATGGAACGCTGGATCATTAATCCCAAAATCATATCCGCTGCGACTCCCTTTTCCGTTAAGCGATATGCCAACCGGCCGGATTGTTCATCCAATTCCCGGTATGTTATTTGTTCGGATAAATAGACAGCGGCAATACGAGCCGGTACCCTTGCCACCTGTTCTTCGAATAATTCATGAATGGTCTTATCTGCCGGATATTCCGCCGCCGTATCGTTAAACTCGTACAATAACCGGTTCTTCTCTTCCGGCGACAGAAATGTTATATCATCAATCTCCAATTCTTCATTTTCGATAACCTGGTCAATAGCCACTAAGAAGTGACCGGCCAGCCGTTCTGCATAATCGCCGGCATACACATTTTCGTTGTATTGAAATGTTATGCTAAATCGATCCGATTCCGACAGGAGGATGTTAAAGTCATAATTGGTTTGCTCGAATACATCGACACCGGTTATTTCTAATAATGAGACACTACTTTTATTTCCTTTTCCGCCATATCCTGCTATTTGTTCGGCCACCGGGTAATTCTCAAATATAAAAAGATGATCGATTAGATTTTGCTTCAACGCACTACTCGATTGGATTTTCGCTAAGGGGTAGTAATGATAGGACTCGGAGGCCAACGCTTCTTCCTGTACTCTTTGAAGAAGTTCATGAAATTTCATTTTTTCTTCAAAACGAATTCGCACCGGGATAGTGTTGATAAATAGGCCCACCATGGCTTCCACACCATCCAATTCAAAGGGCCGCCCGGATACGACGGAGCCGAAGACCACGTCCCTTTTCCCGTTATATCTTCCTAAAAGAATTCCCCAGAGGGTCCGGGTCAGGATATTTAAGGTAACAGAGCGCCCGGCTGCCAGTTTATTCAACCGGTCTGTTTTTTCCTTGGTCAGCGGAAATGAAGCCTTTTTGTTTTTATATTCGGATTGATTTTCTTTCTTATTTATTGGCGCTGCCCCGGGGATTCCGGTTTGCTCTTCGAAAGAATCTAAGTAGTTGGCCCAATACGCGGCAGACGCTTCTTTATCCTGTTTTTCGAGCCATTGGATATAGGTGCGATAGGGTTTTATCTCCGGCAGTCGATACTCACGGTTTTCGACATAACCGGTATATATCTCAAAAAATTCGGAATTTAATATCCCGACACACCAACCGTCCATCAATATGTGGTAAAAACTCCAGATAAACTCATACTCCGATTCATCCAATCGCAGTATCGCGACTCGAATCAACACATCTTTACTTAAATCGAAAGAACGCTCTTTATCTTTTGCTTTAAATTCCCGGACAAAATTTTCTTTTTTTTCCCTGCCGCTTATATCCTCATAATAAAAACCGACTCGCCTGTTTTTCAACACCACCTGTACAGGCGTCTCGATATCTTTATGGATAAAGGCGGTCCGTAATACGTGGTGACGGTTGACCAACTCGTTCAAGCTCTTTTCCACCAGGTCTATGTCCAATTCCCCCTGCAATCGGTATGAAGTCTGCTCGAAATATGAAAAAGACGAGTCGTCTACCAATGCATGAAATAACATCCCTTCCTGCATGGGGGTTAAGGTATAAATATCTTCTACATCCGGGTACGACTCCATTATCCGGTCGATGATCTCTATGGACAATCCTTTGTAAGTAAAATCACTGGGTGTAGGCTCTATATTCTCTTTTGAAGAA
>JAGLQA010000026.1 GCA_023137075.1 Candidatus Aminicenantota bacterium | reverse complement strand
GAATCCGTCTGGGAAATCGTATTGATCAGGTCATAAATCTTTAACATTTTATGGTTTTTTCCGACAATATTCTCAAATCTCTCTTTCTCCGTTAACCTGGATTTTAATTCGATATTTTCTCGTTCAATATCTTTTTTATATATCGCCTTATCGATAATGAGTTTCAGTTCATCGATATTGAAAGGTTTTGTTATATAGTCTTCGGCGCCTAATTTCATGGCTTCAACGGCATCGTTAGCCGACGCATAAGCGGTAATCATAATCACCGGTATTTCCGGATGAGTGGCTTTGATCCTTTTTAATAGTTCAATTCCATGGATTCCGGGCATCTTTATATCGGATATGATCAGATCAAAATTCTCTTTTGCCAATTTATCTAAGGCAATATACCCGTTCTCAGAGGATGTGACGTCATACCCGGCCTTCTTTAGAACTATGGTAAGCATATTTCTTATACTAGAATCATCATCTACAATTAAGACTTTTAATATTCTTTGAAGCATATTATTACCTCAGTGCCAATATTTTTTTCCGAGTTTATTTCTATTTCAAAATGATGCTCCTCAACGATTCGTTTCACAATGGACATTCCAAGTCCGATGCCGACTGTAAATTTCGAATAAAAGGGGTTAAAGATGTTTTCCAGGTCGCTCTTATCGATCCCACTGCCGTTATCTTTAATCGAAAGATAGGTATCATCGTTACTGTCATAAACATTTATTTCAATCGTACCCTTATTCTTTAACGCTTTGACCGAATTATTCACCAGGTTCCGGATCAACTGCTCTATTTTCCCCTTATCGGCATGTATGACATCATCCTCACTGATTTTTTTTATGAAATCTATCTCTTGTTTATTTACCGCCGCCAATTCGACAACTTCGTTAATTAAACCTCCAAGTTTAAAGTGCGATTTCTTCAGGGGGGTAACCTTTGTGAATCCCAGGAACTCCTCGATAGACCGGGACAGGCGATCGGATTCTTTTACGATGATATCCATAAGTTTTTGATATTCCTGCCCTACTTCCATCTCCTTTCTTAAAAATTGCACCGAACCGGAAATCGATGCCAGTGGGTTTCTGATTTCATGGGCCATTCCGGCCGACATTTCTCCAATAAGAGCGAGATGCTCTTGACTCTTCAGCCGCTTCTCGATTTCCCTTTTTTCGGTCAAATCCGTAATGATAAAAACAAAAACCCTGTCAAAGGAAGATATGCTCCTGAGCATGGATACCGAAACTCCTAGAATAGAATCCTCTATCTCCCTTTCAAAATAATACTTATTATTCAATTCCGATATCTTCGCTATCTCATTATAATCGTTTTTCGTGAGAAAAAGTTTAAAAATATTACTTTTACCGTTTATGTGCAGTAGGGATCTTGATTTTTCATTGTAAGATATAACCTTTCCTTCCGAATTGCAGGTCAAAAAACCGTTCTCCATTTTTTCCAGTACCGTACGATTGAGTAAATCCAACTGCTGCAGGTCTTCCTGGAATTTTTTCAGCTCTACCCGGGTCTTTTTTATTTTTTCGAAATAATAAGAGGAGATTAAGGCCACACTCGAAAAGGCAATCATACTCATAATCAGGTTGTATATAAAAGTGCCTTGCTGGACCTTCTCATCCGCAACCCAGGAAAAAAAAGGCGTTATTTCCAGGTACATTAATTCCGATAGAGATCCGAATATAATAAACGATAGGGCGGCTATGTAAATCGTATCTTTCCGCGATAGGAAAATGGTTGACATAATGATAGGGAGAATATAAAGAAAATAGAAGGGACTTTCGGCGCCTGACGAAAAGTAGACTAAAACCGTAATGACAATAATGTCGGCTATTATCTGTAAATAAACAGCAGTCTTTGTCTTGACAACTCTCAGGATAAAGAAATTCACGATTGCCACTGCCAATGCCGCGCTTAGCACTAATATGATAGGAAGTATGGGAAAGGGAGGTTTTTTAGTAAAGACCTTTATCGAAATCGTGGCGCTAATCAATAATAGGAGTAAGGCAATCCGGATGAAATTTATTATGAATAATCTGCTTGGGCTGCTTACTTTCTTATCTTCTATATAAATCAATTTACATCTAAACTATCCCATTTGACCCATGAGTGCGAACATCGGCAAGTACATGGCAATAATTATTCCACCGACCAACAGTCCCAATACGAGTATCAGTATCGGTTCCATCATCGATATAAGCGCTTCTACGGCATGGTCCACTTCTTCATCATAAAAATCGGCAATCTTTCCCAGCATATTGGAAAGTGCGCCGGTTTGCTCTCCCACAGATACCATCTGGGTAACCATAAACGGGAAAAGCTTGGCTTCTTCCCAGGCTTCTCCTAAGGGTTTACCTTCCTGAACCGCAGACCGGCTTTTCATTACCGTATCTTCGATGATCGCATTCCCCGCTGTTTTTGCCGTTATCGTCATACTCTCGATGATTTCAACACCTGAGTTCAATAGTGTTTCCAATGTCCGGGTCACCCTGGCGATTCCGACCTTTAACAATAGCGTCCCGAATATGGGCATCTTCAACTTTATTTTATCAATGACCCGTTTACCTTTATAAGTGGCACTATATGATTTAAAGGCAACGGAAGTGCCGACCATTCCGATTACGATAAATATGAAATTATTCCGTAAAAATTCCGATATATCCATAACCACCCTGGTCGGAATCGGTAAAGCAGCGCCAAGGTTATTGAACATATCTTCGAATATGGGGATAACTTTGAGCATGATGACGGAAGTCAATACCACGGCGATGATTAACACGATAATCGGGTAGGCCATGGCTGATTTGACCTTACTCTCCAGCCTGGCACTGTTCTCGATATAATCGGATAATCGCAGCAAAATCGTATCTAAGTTACCCGAAGCCTCGCCGGCCTGGATCATACTGCAGTAAAGGTCGCTGAAGATATGCGTATGCTTCTTCAAGGCATTCGAAAAGTTCGCTCCGGCCTCAACATTTTTTCTTACATCCAACAAAACTTCCTGAAAATGTTTATTTTGCTGCTGGGTGGCAAGAATCCCCAAACCCTGGGTAATAGGCAGCCCGGCGTTAAACATGACGGATAATTGCCGGTTAAAAACCGACAATTCCCTGAGTCCGACTTTTTTCCTGGGCTTGCCAATTTTGAGTTCAAATTTTTTCCGATCAATACTTAACACCTGGATCTGTTCTTTCTCCAGGAATGCTGTAAGTTCCTGGGGTGACCTGGCAGATCGTTCTCCCTCTATGATAGTCCCGACTCTATTTTTTCCTTTGAATTTAAAAACAGGCATTTATTCCCCCTTTTCAAAAATTACGATATTTATTAGCAGCAGGAGCCGCCGCAGCAGACGCCCCACGGCCGTACCCACCGGACCTGAATTGGGACGACAATGAAGCGGGACCGCGTTTTATCATATCATTCAACTCTTCCACATTATGAGAGACGCTAATGGCCAGTTCAAGGGATATTTCCCGTTTAAAATAGAGGTTTGCCAACGATTGGTTGAATGTAATCATTCCGTATTTTTCCTGGCCCGTTTGCATCGACGAATATATCTGGTGAATTTTATTATCCCGGATCAGGTGCCTGACTGCCGGGCTGGGAACAAGAACTTCGACAGCCACACAGCGACCTCGTCCACTTACATTGGGTAATAGAGCCTGGGTTACAATACCTTCGATATTCATCGCCAATTGGGTGCGTATCTGGTCCTGCTGGTGAGGGGGGAAGACGTCGATAATCCTGTTTATGGTCTGGGATGCGGAATTGGTGTGCAAGGTGCCGAAGGTTAAATGACCGGTTTCCGCCGTTGTTATCGCGGCCTGGATGGTTTCCAGGTCCCGCATCTCACCGATAAGGACAACATCGGGATCTTCCCGGAGAACAGCCCGTAGGGCAGCGGGAAAACTCTTGGTGTCGGCATGCAATTCACGTTGATTGACCATGGACATCTTGTGGGAGTGTAAATATTCTATAGGGTCTTCTATGGTAATGATATGATCGGCCCTCTCGGTATTTATTTTGTCTATAAGCGCCGCCAATGTGGTGGTTTTCCCTGAACCGGTGGGGCCTGTAATCAAGACCAATCCCCTGGGCCTCTCGGCAAAAGTTCCCACAATCAGGGGAAGCCCCAATTTATCGAAGCTCAAGATTTCATAGGGTATCCGGCGAAATGCCCCGGCAACAGCTCCCCGCTGCATAAACACATTGCCCCGGAAACGGGCAATCCCCTTTATGCCAAAGGAGAAATCCAGTTCCCAATTCTCTTCAAATTTATATTTCTGCGTATCATTCAATATACTGTAAATGATCTGTTTGGTGTCGGCGGGCGTCAGCGTCGGGTGCTCAATCCGTTTCAATTTACCGTGAACCCGAATAATCGGGGCTGAGTTGGTGGTAATATGAAGATCCGTGCCCCCTTCATCAACCAATATTTTCAATAATTGTGGAAGTGGTAATGCCATATGCCAATCTCCTTTTCGTTATATTCGTGTTGTTTCCCTTAATACTTCCTCAATCGATGTCAAAGTCGCTTTGATTTTTTCTATACCGCTCGCCCTCAGGGTCAACATCCCCTTCTCTTTTGCCTTCTGTCTTAATTCGGAAGTGGATACACCGACCATAATCTGCTCCTTGATTTCTTCATCGATTTCCATAACTTCAAACAAGCCGACCCTTCCTTTATACCCGGTATTATTGCACTTCTCACAACCTTTAGGTTCAAATACTTTTACCGTCTTTGCCTCTTCCGGGGGAAACCCGATATCGATAAGAGTCTGGGCCGGAATTTTGCCCTCCGCCTTGCAGGCCGCGCACAAGCGCCTGATTAATCGCTGTGCGACCACCAAGCGAACGGCACTGGAAACCAGGAAGGGCTCGATACCCATATTTATCAACCTGGCTATGGTTGAAGGTGCATCATTGGTGTGCAGGGTGGAGAGCACCATATGACCGGTCAATGCGGCTTTAATCGCAATATCCGCCGTTTCGAAATCACGAATCTCACCCACAAGAATAATATTCGGATCCTGTCTCAAAAAGGATCGTAATGAAGCGGGAAAGGTCAGGCCGATCTGCTCTTTGATATTAACCTGGTTGATACCATACAGGTTAAATTCCACCGGGTTTTCGCAAGTCATGATATTCACATCTTCAATATTCAGTTTAGAAATCGCGGAATAGAGAGTATTGGTCTTCCCGGACCCGGTGGGACCGGTAACCAGGACAATGCCCCAGGGTTCACTAATATTGCGGTCGAATTTTTTCAGGGATTCGGGTTCAAAGCCGAGTCTCCCCATATCCAACATGAGATTGTCTTTATCTAAGAGCCGGATGACTATCTTTTCGCCATGGGTGATTGGTAGTGAAGAAACCCTCATATCAATGGTTTTCGTTTTACCCTTGACAACCATCTTCGTCCGGATTCTACCATCCTGGGGAAGCCGCCTTTCCGCGATATCGATTCCCGCTATTAACTTTACCCGCGATGTTACTTTATTTTTCAGGTTCATCGGTGGCGTCATGTATTCATGCAATATCCCGTCGATTCTGAACCTGACTCGAAATACTTTCTCATAGGGCTCGAAATGAATATCGGAAACACCTTTGGATATGGCGTCCTGGAATATCAGGTTGACCAGTTTTACTGCCGGGGCATCTTCGGATATCTCTCCATCTAAAGCTTCCTCATCCACATCCTCTATTAATTCTACCGCGGCATCGTCACTCAAATCGATTTCTTCGAGGAACTTCTGGGCTTCAATCCCGGTGGAAGAGCCGTAATATTTGTCAATGGCTTCCAGTATCGACGATTCCGGCGCTATGACGGCCTGGATTCTCAAATTCGTGGAAAAACGAATCTCTTCCTGAACAAAAAGATTGGAGGGGTCCGCCATGGCCAGGGTTAAAATCGACCCGATGCGGTGAACCGGCATCACAATATGCCGCCTGGCGATTTCCGGTTTAATTAAATCCGTCATCTTTTCATCGATTTCGAACTTGGAAAGATTTATCGATGGATAACCGAATTGTTTACTCAAGGCTTGAGCAATATCCTCTTCCGTAACAAAACCCAGCCTGATAAGGATGCTCCCCAACTTGCCCGGTTCCTTTGACTGAACGTCCAGGGCTTTCTGGAGTTGTTCCTGCGTAATGCGACTGTCATTTAATAAAAGTTCTCCGATTCTCATTTTACATCCTTATTTTAAGCAATCCGACAGTATTTGTCAATTCCATTTTACCATAAATATTACTTAACTATAAAAAATCCGGATACGGCGAGATTATTAACGGCCCCATGGCCATCGACTCCGAGACCGAAATCAACGATAAAACTCCCCAGGTTAAAGCCAAATCCCAGCC
Organism: Candidatus Aminicenantota bacterium; assembly: GCA_023137075.1. Lineage (GTDB taxonomy): Bacteria > Acidobacteriota > Aminicenantia > UBA2199 > UBA2199 > JAGLQA01. The sequence continues at coordinate 2,441 of JAGLQA010000026.1, read as the reverse complement.
CATATAACACATTGGACCTGGCGCCGAGGAAATATTTTTCCGTCAAATCGGTTAAGAAACCGGCCCTTAAAAATAACTTATTCTTAAAAAATCCTTTCTCGATACCCAAAGAGATGGGCTGCATCTTATTCCCGGAATAGAGCAAATCCGTCTGGGTTATATCCATATCTAAATAAACCCCCCACTGCGGATTTGGTGTAAAGGCAAGTCCGGCCGTAACCCGTTTATTAAGACCGATCTCCCTTTCGCCGGTTTTAATTTTAGCGCCGGCGACATTCTTCATATTCAAGCCGAGTTTAAAATAAGCGCCGAAATCCGCGCTGAAGCCGACATCCATTACAATTTTGGAAAATTGCTCATCCGCTTCTCTCCAACAGTCCTCCAGGTAGGTGGATGCCCCTGAAGAACCGGCAAAAATATCATCAATCATCGAGGTGTTATATTCGGTCAATTTGCCCTTCAGATAGTGTAAGCTTAAACCGATATTCATCCCTGCCGCAAAAGGAAGCGCATAAGAAAAAGAAAACTGTTTATAACTCAAACCAAGGAAATTCATGTTCAAAGAAGCAATATTCTCATTGCTGACGTTCGCCGCTTCTTTCGTTAAAATGTCATTATCCACCGGGTTGATAACCGCCGTTTTAACAACTGAAACCGAAATGCCATACCCCCGGGAGACAAAACCCGGCACACTCGAGCTGAAGCCGTACATACCGCTTTTCGACCGGAATAAATTTTGTACTTTTGAAAAGAGAGCTTCTTTCTCACTCCCGGCAATACTCTCGAAATTCTTCAAATCATACTCCAGGATTTCGTTCAAATCATCCAGGAAATTTCGATAATCCATAAAACTGTTCCGGTATTGATACCCGGTGGACGAGTACTTTGCCGCTGCTAACAGCGCGGGATTAATAAATATTGCATTTACATCCACATTCAACGCGGTTGTCGAATATCCTAAGGAAAGCGACCGGGCCCCATAATAACCCGGGACAATGGGAAATAGAGAAATCGCCATGGTAAAAAGAATGGTGCATATCGTTAAATTCTTCATCAGGCCTTATAATACAATACTATATGCTATTAAGCAATAATAAGCGCATTTTTTTTACTAAAAATTGGATTTTTTTTTCCTGGTATAGTCCAATATATGTTTTTTGACACTTTGATGGGTACCGGCCCGCTTATAGATCGCTTTCAATTTTTTCAGGTTTAGATAGGGAATAATTTTTATCATCATCTTAACCGGGGCCTGCTCATCCATCGATATGGCTTCTGCGATTTGCGGCCGTTTATACCATTCGCCGGTATCGAGAGCCTGGTAAAATTCATATCGTTCACTCTTGCGGTTAATAAACTTAAATATCAGTTCTTCCCTGCAATATTGATTGTGTAACATGGTCGAAATAACCCGCTGCTCTTTTTCTTCGATAAAATAATTCAGCAGCGAAAGTGGCGCAGCCTTCAGGTAAGACAACTTCTCCCCTAAAGAAAACTTCCGATACCTGGCGGAAAACTCAAGCTCTGCCCGTTTTCTGACATAGGGCCTGGTCCGGGTGTTCTTTATCACCCTAACCAGGTCCATGGGAAACAGGTCGGCAATGATATTCAAGGAAAATCTTTCCGGGAAACGGGGGTGCTGCACAAGGTGGCACAAAATATTATAGCTGTCCCGCTTGCGGTCATATATCTCCACCAATTCTTGCTCGCTTATGGCGCCGCTTCTGATTTTACTCAGTATTTCAAATTCATTTCCCATAATTCTATTTCATGGCGGTAATAAGCACTTACAGTGCGGTGTTAAGATACATGTTAGACATATTTTCCCCCACCGTCAGGTGGGTTCGTTTTTCGAACAGTGCCTTGAAAAACGCCTATATGATTAGTAGAACAAAAACGATGACCCATAAAAAACCGTTTACCGTAAAAGGAATATCGGAAAAAATAACCTCCGCCGGGTTCTCGCCTTTTCCCTCGGAATAGGTTAAATACAAATAGCGAAAAATACCGAAAGCGACGAAGGGAACCGTCAAATATAAATCTTTTGTTTGAAATTTGTCTAAGATATCCCGGTTTAAAACATAAATAATGTAGGAAATTAAGGTGGTTGACGTACTGACCGAGATCAGTTGATCCAGGAGATTTAAATTATATTTTTGCAGAGTGACACGGGTTCCAATTTTACCGTTATTGATGCCGACCTTTAATATTTCCTGCCGCCTCTTTATAAGAGCCAGGAAAATCGCTATTAAAAAAGTAATTACCAATATCCAGCGTGAGAGGGTGATATTATTAACTACCCCCCCGATTTCCACCCGCAAAACAAAACCGATCGCAATGACCATCACATCCAGGATCACAACTTTTTTTAGAAAGGAGGAATACATGAGGTTCAACCCTAAGTAAACCATCGCAATAATAAAGAAGTTCCTGTTAAATAT
>JAGLQA010000259.1 GCA_023137075.1 Candidatus Aminicenantota bacterium | reverse complement strand
TTAATTGTGAAGCTAACCAGTTATGACCGTTAAAATATATCTGAAGGCGGCAGGGTAACCAGGTAGGAACGCGGACGTGACATAACCCTAAATCCTTGTCTATAAAATAAAAATAATAATGGATACATGGACACCAGTCCCTTTCTAAATAGCACTCCCCTTTCTTTTCATCATAGCTGGGTTTGTAACAGGAGCACATTTCCTGGCAAGAAATAATATAAAACAGACCCTCCACTACCTTACCTTTCTTTTTTAGTTTGGTTAATTTATCTTTTATCAACTTCCCTTTGTCTTTTTTAGGACTGCGAATATGGTGTATTTTAATACCATTGGCACAGGCAAGATTCTTTGTGTTTTCACGGATAATGTCTCGATAAAATTGAGCAAACTTAGGGTAATCAAATATACGCACTCCATGATGATTAAGGTGACAGGTCATGCCGTCCGGATAACAAAGCCCAGGCAAAGTCCCCATTATTATAACCCTGTCGTAACATCCAATTGTCCCTAACACTTTGTCTTCATATTTTTCGTTTAATAGTTCCATGTGATTAATTATCATATAGAATCCGTTTTTTTTCACATATATTGCACTTTTTTATCACAGGTTTTTCAAAATCAAGAGTTTATTCGGTGGGCCAGCAGATGGAAAGGTGGTGGTTAGGGGGTGTGGGGGGATAAGGAGGTGCCTAATTCCCCCCGCTCTTTGAATTTTGCCCGCTATCTGGAATAGGATCGGTTGTAGTAACACACTAAAAAAAATCTCCCGAAGAGAGACCTCTTTCCTTTTTGGTTCCGGCTCGTCCGGGTTGTGTAATAAGTAAACAATAAATCAGTAAATGATAATTCATCCCGGTAATCCTCTAATCCTGAAAATCCTGGTTCAGACATTTCCCCAGCCCCCAGTAATCTTGAGCGCTTTTTTAATCTGCGTTAATTTGCAGCAATCTGTGGGCCACCAGTCCTTAGTAATCTTGAGCGCTTTTCACCTCCGTGTCCATCCGTGAAAATCCGTGGCAAATGATTCCTTAGTAATCTTGAACGCTTTTATAATTTGTGTTAATTTGCGAAAATCTGTGGGCCACAAGTTCCCGGTAATCTTGATCGCTTTCTTTAATCCAGGTCGTCCAGGTCCTTGAGCCGCCGTTTATAACCGGTTTCGCCGATGAGTTTTTTGGCGGCCTCCCGGTGCGCTGCCCCTTCGTCTTGCCGGTTTTGCTCCAGGCTTAAGCGCGCGGCTTCTAAGTGGTAATCCACCAGGTGTAACTTCATGGCCCCGGCCTCGATAATCTCGAAGGCTTCATCAAGGTCGCCTTGCGCTTTCTCATACTGCCCCGTCTCCCGAAAATAACCGGCCCGAACCAATAATCCGCGACTTAAATAATCCTGTTGCCCCGATTCCCGCAGCCCATCTACAGCTTTATTGAAAAACTCCCCGGCCCGGATGCGGTTCTCTTCCCCTTCCTCTTTTTTTCCCTGGCGCAGCAAGTCCCGGGACAGCATCAGGTGCGCCCGGCCTGAAATGAGGTTATCTAAAGAGATATCCAGAAGTGAATCGGACGGCGCCCGCCATTTAAAAAACTTCTCCGCCCGTTCCACCACGTCGCGAATCTCCCCTTTCTCCAACAGCAGGTCGCAGTATTTAAAGCCCGGCAGGGAGTAGAGAATGGGATATTCGGGCTGGTCTTCTTTCTGCATCTTTTCGGCCTCGCGGAACAGGGCTTCCGCCTCTTCGCGCTCCCCGGCGGCCAGCAGGGCATCGGCCGCGGTGGTGCGGTTTAACATCTTTTGGAATGCATCCCCGCTGTCGTCGGCGTACTTTACCGATTGGCGACCAACATCCTTCGCTTCGGCCACCCGGCCAAGGATTAGCAGCAGCTCGCTCAGGTTGGAGGCGTTTATCGCGGCACTATCCCACTTTTCCTGCTTGACTCGTATTTCTTGCCCCGCCTGCATAGGTTCGACGGCCTCCACCAATCGGCCCACGGCCCGCAGGCCAAAGGCGGCTTCGCTTAATACGAAGGCCTGAGCGTTTTCCTTCAGACCGGCTGCCGGGCTGGTCCAGGGTCTTTCAAAAAAATGGGACAGGGCGGACAGATCGGACCCAAAGGCGCCGAGTTTATGTATAGTATATGCTTCTTTTCCC
>JAGLQA010000258.1 GCA_023137075.1 Candidatus Aminicenantota bacterium | reverse complement strand
AAGATGACGCGAAGCGTCGAGATGGCCCGAAGGGTCTTCTATGGCTCCCCGCGCCGCGGGGTAGGGTGCTGCGCGTTAAGCAGGGCTATAACCCGAACTCCAGTTCCATGGGTTCCATCGTGTTCGTTTTACCGGCATTCCTATTTGTCGTAACCGTGATTTTCGGCGCCCTGTCGGGCTTGCTGGCCCCTCTTTTACTGCGAAAAATCGAAAATCCGGGCAAAAAAATCGAGCAATTCTACTTGCGAATGCAAAATACTTTCTTTAAGAAAAAAATGAAGGGAAATAAACAATGAGAAAAATAGCGGTTTTAGTTATACTGTTATCGGTATGTATAACCTGCCTGATGCCGGACAGCCGGGATAAAGTATTATCGGAAGTGAAACATTTGATCGATACCCGGCAGTTCAGCGACGTGATGTCATTGTTAAGTAAGGCCATTCGCGATAATGCGGCTGATCCTTTGCGGCAGGCGCTTTACATAAAAGCCTTAGGCGATTTCCACCGGGAAGTATGCGGCGATATGCGCCGGGCAGCGATGAATTACCGGCGAGTTATTAACAGCGGGATTCCCGGCAGCCAAGAGTTAAAGCAGTCGGCTAATAAAGAAATCGCCCGCCTCAAGGGACTTGAAACAAAACACCGGGACATTAACACCCGGTTAAAGGGTTTGTTGGTAAGAGCGAACCGCAAAAGACAGCCGGCAGCCGTTAAAGAGGATATTTCTCAATTAAAAGGATTAATCGAAAACAATCCCGGTTATTATTTGCTGCACGAAGCTTATTACGCCTTAGGTATGAATTACCAATACTTAAAAAAACCGGGAAAAGCTTACACCCTATTGCATAAGGCAATGGAAATTAAGCCCGGTATTGTGTTTTACTTACCGGCAAAGGCACAGGCGCAAAAAGCCAGGGCCTCTTATACCAGGGATAACATAAACAAGGTAACCGGGGCGTTACTCTACCTGCTGCTGATTGTGACGATGATTCTCTTTTACAAATCACGACCCTGGCATAGGTTCAGGTTAAAACATGTCATCCCGTTAATCGCGCTGGTTTTATGCTGGTGGCTGGTTTTTAACATTTCCCATACCCTGTTGGGAAAGAGCTTCTCGAGCGGCGAAGGAAGATTGGTTATTGCGGAAAAAGGTAAGGATACCGAGTATCTTTCCGCTTCACCGGGCAGTCCGGGCAGCGAAAAAGCGGAACCTTTGTTCAGGCTTGGCCTGATCGGGATCATGGGCCTGTTTCTTTTTTCGATAAGCATTAAGGAGTTTAAGAGTAAGAAGTTGGTGGTGATTAGCGCTATTATCTACGGTTTTTTGATTTTTTCAGCCCTTTCGACACTGTACTACATGAAGTATTGCGACCAGACCGGTATGTTTAAATCGAAAGGAGGGAGCATTTTTTATTATATCGGCGGCGGGATTCATTTTAACCCGGAAGATCCTGAGCCAAATATATTGACCGACCCCCTGGCTTACCCGGGTATCGAAGTGTCTAAGATCACAGACCCTTATTTGCAGGAATGGGTGAAAATTCACTGCCCGGAGATAGTAGAATAATGTATCGATATGAAAATTTCGGCGGTATAATATCCAGCGAAGAACCGCCCTTCCTGGCTTTCGTAGACAGGAATTATATGCGCGAACTTGGCCTGCCGCCCTCTCCTTTGTGGGATACACCCGATGAGGCCATCGGGTTATTATCCGCCCCCACGGAAGTTCACTTCGCCGTTACCAACAGGTGCTCAACCAGATGTGAGCACTGCTATATGGATGGCGGCGACCCCGACCCTGGAGAACTGGACACAAAATCTTTCAAAGCCGCTTTGGATATCCTGGCAGAGATGAAGGTGTTCCATATCGCCCTTGGGGGAGGCGAAGCCCTGGAACGGGACGACCTGTTCGAGATTGCAGCTTATGCCCGGGAAACCGGATTGGTGCCCAATCTGACGGTTTCCGGGCAGCATATCACCCCGGAGATTGCAAAAAAAATGACTGTCTTCGGGCAGGTGAATCTATCTATAGATGGTATTGGCGGCAGTTATGCCTCTTACCGGGGCCAGGATAGATTCCACACGGCAGACCGGGCCATCGATTACTTGATCACAGCAGGAGTGCCTACGGGGATTAATTGTGTGGTAGGCAAGAAAAATTTTACCGGTTTGGGAAAGTTATTCAAGTATGCAAAAAAGAAGAAATTAAATGAAATCGAATTCTTGCGGCTGAAACCTGCCGGAAGAGGGAAGAGTTTATACTTAGAGGAACGGACCACCTTTGAACAGAACATAAAGCTCGTTCCCCTCCTGGCTAAATTCTCCCGTAAATATAACATCACGGCTAAGATCGATTGCTCTTTTGTTCCCATGTATTGTTATCATCAGCCGCCGGTGGAGGTACTGGAAGGTATGGCAACTTACGGTTGTGAAGCCGGTAATGTTTTGTTAGGCATCAGGAGTGACGGCAATATCAGCGGCTGCTCTTTCCTGGAAAATGCCGGGATTTCGGTATTTGATCTGCCCGCCGCCTTCGGCAAGAAGGACGGGAAATTCAAGCAAATGAGGAGTTGGGTAGATAGGGCTGTCGAACCCTGTCTCTCCTGCAGCTATCTGCAAATATGTAAGGGCGGATGCCACGGGGTATCTCAATTCGTTACCGGTAATTTCGACGATCCCGACCCGGACTGTCCCCTGGTGGTCGAGCACAACCGGGGGAAAATAAACGCAACCGCAATCAGATAACAAAGGAATAAAAAGATGAGTGATTCATTAAAAAACAAGAGAATCAATATCACCGGGATTATTTTTACGATTATAGTAACTACCGGTTTTGCCTGGGCTATTTACCAACTGCTGGTTCTTTCCGGTGAGAAAATCGAATTAACCGTGCAAGTGATGCGGCGGAATGAGATTGCGGCCTATCGTAATTTAAAATCGATCGCCGCTGTCCAGGAGCACTATTTCCGGAAAGATTGGGATGGCGATGGTAAAAAGTCCTATGCTGTGTTTTACGTGCACCTGTGGAGATCGGTTACTCCGAAGGGTGAGCCTATCCGGGTAAACTTGATCCCCCGGAAGCTCGGTTTTGCCATGGATATTTCCAGTCCGCTGGATGGTTATTATTTCGTGGATTTACGCAGGCGGCGCATCGATCTCAAAACCAGGGAGGAGTTCGATTATGAAAAAGAGTGGGGAGTGGCTGCTCTACCGGGCATCTTCCGGAGAACCGGGGTATTGACTTTCATAGTGGATCAATCCAGGGATATCTATGTCATCCCCCGGATGCACTCTGAACCTGAGTACCCCAATGATCCGGTCAAGAGCGGTTGGACCAAAATCGCTTCCATAAAAGAGCTGAAAGAATTCCAGGAAACCGTACCTTACCCGGTAAAGTAACACGAAAGCCCCGGTAATAGTTAAGCCTAAAAAAAGAATTGCCGGAAAATAAACCCGCGGGGTTGAAAAAATAAAACAATTACTATATAATGGCGGTAGAGAAGCGATGAGCAATATAAAGGTAAAACAAATCCCCTACGGACTGGCTGATTATGAGCGGCTTGTACAAAAAAATTGTTACTATGTAGACAAGACCATGTATCTAAAGGCGCTGGAAGATGCCGGCGATTATTTGTTTTTCATCCGTCCCAGGCGGTTCGGAAAATCCTTGTTTCTATCCGTGATGGAAGCTTATTATGATGTATACTATAAAGACCGCTTTGAAGAATTCTTTCGGGATACAGCCATATATAGTCGGCCAACGGGGGAAAGAGCAGCTTATTTAATGTTGAAATTTAATTTTTCATTGGTTGATCCCGCCCTGGACCGTGTAGAAGATTCCTTCTTGAACTATGTGCGATTGACAGTGAATTCTTTTATACAAAAATACGATGATTATTTAATAAAGGAGAGGGGATATTACGAAAAAATAATAGCCGAAACCCGTTCCGCTTCCGATATTTTGTTCGCCCTTAAAGATTTGTGCCGGAATTCCCGGCAAAAAACCTATGTTATTATAGATGAGTACGATAATTTTGCCAATACGATTCTATCCACCGTGGGCGATAACGCCTATAAACAGCTCACCCACGGCGCCGGTCCTTACCGCGCATTTTTTAATGTATTAAAAGGTGGGACAGACGGTATGGGCGCCCCGTTCACCCGTTTATTTTTAACCGGCGTTTCACCCATTACTTTGGACGATGTGACCAGTGGATTCAATATCGGGAAAAATGTGTCCACCGATGCCGCTTTCAGTTCTATGCTGGGTTTCACCCGGCAGGATGTGATCGAAATGATAGAGTATTACCGGTCGGTAGGGAAAATCGAACATGACACCGGGTATCTATTAGAGATCATGCGGCAGTGGTATAATCATTATGCCTTTTCAACAGCTTCGCGAACCACCCTGTTCAACCCCGATATGGTGCTTTATTTCTTAGATGAATATTTTAAAAATTCTGCTGTACCTGATGATCTAATAGACAGGAATGTGAGGATCGATTACGGGAAACTAAGGCATCTTATTGTCGTAGACAGCGGCGGGAGCGAAGCTCCGACTACCAATGGGAATTTCCAATGTTTAAGAGAGATCATAGAGAAGGGTGAAATATCGACAAAACTTGTTAGGGGTTTTCCCTTAGAAGAACTAAAAGATAGGGATAATTTTGTGTCCCTTTTGTTCTATTTCGGACTGTTAACCATCCAGGATGTCGAAAACGATAAAAAAAAATTACGAATACCCAATGAAACAGTGAAGCGGTTGTATTATGATTATATAAAGAGAGGGTACCGAGAGAGTAATATATTCGATTTCGATCTGTCTACTTATTCCGATTTGATGAGCGACATGGCTTACCACGGGAAGTGGGAACCCTTGTTCGCATATATTACCGGGCGCATGCGTGAGAGTATGAGTCTGCGGGATTTAATTAGCGGTGAGAAGTCGATCCAGGCGTTTTTGAATGTATATTTAGGATTGAGCAGCCTTTATATCGTTCATGCGGAAAAAGAGATGAATAAAGGGTATGCGGACCTGATGTTGGAACCTTTTTTAGCCAGGTACCAGGGGATAAAGTACTCTTATTTATTGGAGATCAAGTATATGAAAAGAACATCCTCTGCCCCGCGGCAGGAAATACCGGCAGGCGATGCCTTTGACGTGCTATTTAAAAAAAAGATTCTAAAACAAACTACAGCAGGGAATGCCGGGGAGGGTGACGAGCCTGCTTTCCGGCGGGATGAGCGGTTGCAGCGGTTGGTAAAAGAAGCGGAAGAGCAATTAGAGAAATATACGGTAGACAGAAAGTCCTCAAAAAATATAGAGAGGACCACCCTGATCAAGTTGGTGCTGGTTTTTGCCGGTCATGAGTTAGCGTACATCGGTGTTTCTAAATAACCGGGTGTACCGGGTTTGTCCAATCGTTGACAATACCGTCTTTGAGATTTTAACATTATACACCGAGAAGTTCCTCTTTAGCCTGTTCTAAACCGATTGCCTCACCATTCCGTAACTCCCGGATAGACTGCCGGTATACTTTATCGTCTTTTTTAGTAAAAATATCATCCGGTTCTTCTACTTCAACTTTTTTGATTATTTGGGATTATACTTAGATATGGAGGTATCCATGACTGAGTTATTTACGATAACAGAGGCGAAGTCAAATTTTTCCCGGATAATAAATCGCATCATTAACAAAAAGGATAAGTTAGAATGAGAGTTTCAACTGGGTGTAATACCGGGTCTCCGATTCACGATGGCTGATTTCTTTTATTGACCCCTCTCGTTCGATTCCTTCACAGGCGAAAATTATTTGCACGGGGCTGTTTGGAATAGAATAACCGGCGCTGACCTTGTACGTCAACCGGTAGTCCGTCACATTGCAGTCGTCAACTACCATGTCCCAGAAACGGTCGAGACCCTCGATGGAATCATAGTATTGATATTTCAACCTGCCGCTGAGTTCGACATTCCTGTACCTGAGGGTGCTGCTACCGGAAAGAGTAAAGCCAAAGGCATAGTGATACCCGTAGTGTGACAGGGTCGTTTTCATGCGTGGCTCATATATGTCATACACGGTTGAATACTTGTTGATAGCCATGGAATGAATCATGCCGAAATCGAAATAGGCCCCTAAGGACAGCCCGAATTTAAAGGGGCCGGAATAAAGTGAAAGGTCTAAAACCGGACCGATTAGATTGATGATGGCCAGTTTATCTGTGAATTCAGTGGGCTGCGTTGCCTGCTCGCCGCCGGTAAAGTCATAGTGATATTCACCCTTATCGTAGTAGGCGGTCGACTTTTTCCTAAAAAGTTCAAAAGCGGAACCGGCTCCGAAATATAAGCTGTACCCATGCAACTCCTTTGCTGAGTTCTGCCTGATTTTCTGGCTGAAATGCCCGAATATAACAACTTTAGTAAAAAAAATGTATTCTTTTAGGCTTTTTTCTCCGAGAGTAATATCAATATTTAAGTCACTGACCAGGGGCTTGTTGATGAAGCGACTGTCGCCGGCATCGTCCGGCTTGCCGTAACCGGGAATTGTATTATAACGAGTTTCAAGACCGATATGAAAGAAGGGTGCGGTCCACTTTTCGCTGCCCCTGAAGGAGACCTGCTTCTGGCTGAAATACAGGCCGCCATCGAGGGCCTCAGAACTGGGTTGTTCAAAGTGTCTGCGCCATTTCTTTCCACCCAACAAATCATTGAGACCCATCACGGGATTAACGATATATCCCAACACTTTATTAAAAGTGCCGGGCTTGCTGTTGAGATAGTGTCCTAACCGGTGAAGCGATTCCCCTATCGGCATACCGCCGATGCCGCTGAAGAAATTATCATTAATAGATACCACCTCGCGCCACTCCGTAACGTATTCCCAAAAGAGTGATGAAGTCATCCCAAAAAGCATGGATTCCAGGGTATTCAGGCGATGGTACCGGGCCATGGTATAGAAAATCGCGCCGGAGAGGCCGTGAGCCCAGTTAGTGACAAAAGGGTTTGAATCGAATTTATTTGCCTCGAATGAAAAAAAGCGCCTTTTTTGGTCCTTCCAGTTTAGCTCAAATTGCCAATCCTCGATCCAGCCGGCGTACATTGACCAATACCTGATCGAATCGGACAGCCAGAGCCCGGCATTAATAAGGATAGCACGGCCCAATTTTTTAGATTTTACCTTTTTGGGTCGGGACCCTGATTTCCGTTCCTGGCTGTCTGCCGCTGATAAAAAGCCGCAAAGCATATCGCCCCCGGTTTTTTTCAGAACTTCCGCCGAATCCGGTCCGTCAAAAAAAAGTATTGAATGCTCTTGATTTGCGGGTACATTCAGATGAAAGTTGTTCTTGAATTCAGCCCGGGAAAAGAAAGTTTCTTCCGGGTCGGATGTTTTCCCGTCTGTGCCGGACATCGACAATGTAATGACTGCAAAAAAAAGTATAAAAATAAACGTTATTTTTTTCAATTTTGAATCCTCCGAAAATGAATGTAAGATAAACGTAAAACTACCACAAATGGGTCATTATGTCAAATTGGGAAAATTGACTCTTTTTATCGCCTGGAGTCTCTTTTTCCTTTCTCAACATGCTGCTTAACTTTTACGTGGATTTCTTTTAGTTTTTCTATTTGCTCCCCGGATAACATCTCCTTTAAATCCAACAAGTAGTGCATATATTTGATAATACATTCTGTCTTTCGTTTGCTTATCTCTTTTATCAACTTCGCGATCTCATCCCTATCGCTGTTCCCCGATTCAAGATACGAGGCAAATTTTATTTCCAGGATTTTGATCTCGGCGCTGTTTTTTATGGTGGACTCCTCGTAAACCAACATCATTTTTTCGGCTTTTTGCTGCTGTTTCCGGGTGAGCCGGATTTTATCTTTTTCATGGAGGAGAATACGGGCATCGAATAGATCTTTTTCCGCCCAAAAAAAACTCCTCCGGAATTGTCTCTTAGACTCTTCACCGGTTTTTGCCTTTTGTTCTGCGGTTAAAAAAAAATGAATGAGTATGATAAAAATGGTTACGATTACCGGGAAAATTTTCCGTCTCATTTTTGCCCCCTTCGGATAAAAAACCAGTTTTCACTTAACCGGCACAGGAAATTGAGTCTCTGTTTCGAATCTAACGTGTTTGTGATACGTACCAGTGTGTCGACAAAATCCAGGTTCAACCGGTTTTCTAATTTATTGAGTTCATCTATTTTCGTTTTTATTTTTTCAAGGTCGTAGTCGTGAGCTCCTAACTCATCGATGATATCCATCCGTTTCTCAAGGATGTCCTGTTTGAATTTTAATTTGTTTATGCGAAACTTTTTTAAAATGGTGTCGAGCTCTTCTTTCTGTTCTTTTTGCAGCTTAAGCCCGGCATCAGACTTTGCGGCCTCTTTTGCCGGAGAATTTTTCGCGGTAGTATTTTTGTAAATGAAGGTGGAAACAAAGGCCAGGTTAAGGGCGAGAGAAGCGGCCAGGATTATTTTTAACCATTTATTTCCCATGCGTCTTTTCTCCATCATACAACATGGCAAAGGTTTTATCCTGGATATTTATCAGGCTGAGGTCCTGTGCGTCAATCAATATATTAGAGACGTATACATCCTCCCGGACCGGGGCAGTTCCCTTTTTCAGGTTCATTGTTAGCAGTACGCCCAGGATAAAGAAAACGATGAAGATCAAAGCGTAAGAAATGGAGGGCAGCGCGAACCAACGGAGTTTCTCTTTCCTTTTAATTCTGCTCATAACGGAGGAAGTGAAATTTTGTGCCGGCTCGACTTCTCTCAATGATGTGATGCCCCGGTGAATTGTTTTGAGTTTTTGGTACTCTAACCTGCAACTTTCACATGCTGCCAGATGTGCCCGCACTTCTACTTTTATTTTTGCATCTAACTCATTGTCCTGGTACGAGCTTAAACGGAATTCTACTTCATTACAATTCATATGTTTCACTGTTCCTCGCATTTTAAACATTCTATGCTCCTTTTTCTTGCAAAAAAATTTTATTTTTAAGATTACTCTTAGCCCTGGAGATTAAGGTTTCGATCTTGGGGATGGACCAGCCGGTCACATCCGCTATCTTATTGTAGGAAAAATTAAGGTATACTTTCAAAATTAAGGCTAATCTCTGGTTTTCCTTCAACTCTTTCAACGCGGTAACCAGCCGTTCTTCATCCTGGCTTTCCAGGTACTTCTCCTCCTGTTGGGCCTCATAACTGAAATGCTTTTCTCCCGCCTGTTTTGAAAAAAAAGTGGAGAACAAAACGGTGCGTTTCGATTTTTTGATATAATTCAGGGTCAGGTTTTTCGCGATGGTGAAAATAAAGGCGGAGAAGTTGTTTCCCCTTTTGTATTTTTTCAGGGTCTCATACACTTTGAGGAAAACATCCTGAGCGATATTTTGCGCCTCATCGTAATCGTAGATCATTTTGTTGATAAAATTGACGATTTTTCTTTTATACCGCTCTACCAGTATCTCAAAGTTTTGCGTCCTGCCTTCTATTACGGATTGGATTATCTCGTCATCGGAAAAGGTTTTCATCTTCAATATCCAGGCTGTTATTATAACACAATTACGGCCCTTATTCTTGCATTTACTGTTTTTTTTGGCCGAACCGGGGCTTGCAAAAACGTCCACCATATGTTAATTAATGTCCTCATATAGTTCTATTGCTATCTATTGTAATTGAAGTGAGGAAAAAATGGACAAAAAGAAGTCGCGTTTCAAGTTACCCCACACTTTAGTGTTGATATACATCCTCGTTTTACTCATGTATATCATGACCTGGCTTATACCCTCCGGCCAATTCGAGAGGGTCGAATTAAAGGTTGGCGACTCGGTCAGAACCGTGACAAAACCCGGCACCTTTAACTATGTGGAAAAGAAGACGGTCGGACCGGAAGCCCTGCTGATTGCACCCATAAAGGGTTTTAAAGACGGCGCGTTGATAATCGCTTTCTTATTTATAATCGGCGGTGCTTTTGCCGTAATCCAGGCGACAGGCACCATCGATATGGCCATAAAAAAAATGGCCGATGCTTTCTCCCGCCGGCCAAAGCTGCGAAAGTGGATCATTCCGGCGTTGATGGTGGTCTTCTCTTTTGGAGGTGGTGTCTTCGGATTATGCGAGGAGACCATTCCCTTTATCCTGGTATTTGTTCCCCTGTCCCTCTCGTTGGGTTATGATTCGATCGTTGGTGTTGCCATCCCCTTTCTCGGTGCGGCAGCCGGTTTTGCCGCCGCTTTTTTCAATCCCTTTACCGTCGGTATCGCCCAGGGTATTTCCGGCCTGCCCATTTACTCCGGCCTGGCCTACCGTCTTTTTGCCTGGATAGTGGGAACGGTTGTGATTATAACCTTTGTGATGGTCTATGCCGCCAGGATAAAGAAGAATCCCAAGCTGAGCCCGGTTTATGAATTGGACCGGGAAAGGCTGCGCAAGACAGACAGCGATGGCATCGATACCACGAAATGGAATTGGCGCAACCGGGCTGTTTTAGAGATTTTCGGCGGAGGTATCCTGATTTTAGTGGTAGGGGTTTTGATCCGGCAATGGTATATCATGCCCATTGCCGCCGTATTTATGGCCATGGGTATTGTTTCCGGTTTTGTCGGGCGCATCTCGTCCGGTGATATTGCTAAAAATTTCATAACCGGGGCCAAGGATATGATGAATGTGGCCTTTATTATTTCCTGCAGCCGGGCGATATTGATTAT
>JAGLQA010000257.1 GCA_023137075.1 Candidatus Aminicenantota bacterium | reverse complement strand
GTATTTTCCAATACTTGTTGTAAACCGTCGGGCCGGATAATCATCCGCAGCATATCATGACGGTCGATCAATTTCTGCCAGGCTCGCTCGTACCGCTCTAAGTCCAACCCTTTGTAATCAATTTCCGAATAGCCATGGCTGCTCACATTACCCAGTTCTATTTCACTGCTGCGGCCTACCCAATAGGCTTGCTGGATATCGGTCAGAGGAAACGGGGTAAAACGATCCTGCGGACTGGGTACAATCACGGGTAATGGCGCGGATTTTTCCCCGGCACCGGTATCGGAACCCATACCTTTGGCAATGACAACTGCCAACTCGGCAACCGTAGGTGATTCAAATAATGATTGCAGGGGTAGAATCAACTGAAATTTTTCCCCGATATCGGACATAACCTGGATTGCCAGCAGCGAATGTCCACCCAACTCGAAAAAGTTATCGGTTACTCCGACCTGCTCAATACCAAGAATTTCTTGCCAGCTTTCGGCTAATTTCTCTTCGATAGAGTTCCGGGGAGCGACATAGACACCATCCATACCGGAACGCGTTCCCTCAGGCATGGGCAGCGCCCGCCGGTCCACTTTCCCGGTGGGCGACAGCGGGAAAGAATCTAATATCACATATGTTGAGGGCGCCATGTACTCCGGCAGTTTTTCCTCTATATAGCTGCGAATTTGTGGCACCAACTTACGGTTTAACATGCCGTGTCCCGGGTTGTTGGTATAATCCCCCCACTCCCTGCGGCGGAAGGGTTTGCCGGGAAAGTAGGACATAAACTTCTGCCCGTCCTGTGAATCCCGGTGAAATACGACATTAAAATAATCGGTTGCGTAGAGCCAGCTCACTTCTATGGCATAACCATGTTTATTACTTAGGGCGAGCAAGTCATCCAGTTCCACGTTTTCCGGATCGCTGTTTGCCAACAGGACTTGTAATTCTTCGACGGTTCTCTCTTTTTCAAGCTCATTCATTAATTCCACAGCTTTGAGGTCACGCAGTATACGCGTGTTGGGGATGTTTGAAATGCCCAATAATGCGGTTTTTTCTTTAGTCAGGCGTTGGGCGACAATTTCCGGAGTCAAACTATTTTTTTGCCAATCTAACCATTCAATCCCAGTGGCTGGATGAACCTCTTTTTCAATATGAAGAACGACTTCATAACGGAACTTTGTCATTTCATTTTTAGCTTTACCCCACTTGGGGAATATTTCCACATGGGTTATGCGGGGTAAATGTTCTTGCAGGGCTAAAAAGAATTCGGGATCTATTACCAACTCTTCCTCTTGCAGGGCAACTCTTCGCACAAATTGATATAATTCTTTCATCGACCAGGAAGGAGAGACCTGTTCCAATTGCACCGATGTGTGAAAGGCGTCCAACAACTCCCGGCTGCGCACATCCCCGATGAAAATAAAACCACCCGGAGCCGTAGAATTTACCGCGCCTTCTACTACACGAAGAAGGTAATCCACACCGGGAAAATACTGCACCACCGAATTCAAGATGACTGCATCAAAGGAGTTTGCCTCGATACCCTCAAAATCGTCTGCCGGCCTGCGGGAAAATTCGACATCTTTTAAACCGCTCTCGTCCAATCCTTTTTGAAGCTGCTGCAGCACCGATTCCGAAAAGTCGCTTCCGAAATAAGCGGAGCATAGAGGCGCGATTCGATTAACCAGCAAACCGGTACCGCAGCCGATTTCCATCACCCGCTGCGGACCATAGGAAAGAACCCGTGATACCACATTATCTACCCACTCTTTCATCTCTTCGGCGGGGATAGGCTCACCCGTATAACTACTGATCCAACCGGTAATATTGAATGTTTGATCCTCACTGTCCCAGGATTCGCTGAATGAATCATCAAAGACGCCCTGCCATTGATTAACTCGAGCGACATCCCATTCCTCTTTTAGCTCACTCAAATGCTGATCCTCAGTATTTGCTACAATGTAGCCGACTAACCGCTTATCCCCGGGATCATCTTCCCGGGCTAAAACCACACCGCGATGAACCCCTGGGTGTTGTTCCAGGGCAGCCTCGATTTCGCCCAGCTCGATTCGAAATCCACGTATTTTTACCTGGTGATCAAAACGTCCTGAAAATTCAATATTACCGTCACTTAACCAGCGGACTTTATCACCTGTACAATACAAACGTTCGCCTTCTTTAAAGGGGCTTATGATAAAACGCTGTGCCGTCAGTTCCTGGTTATTTAAATACCCCCGGCTCACACCATCGCCACCAACATAAAGTTCCCCCATTACCCCGATAGGTACAATGTTTTTAAACCTATCAACTACATAGGCAGTAGAATTGGCAATAGGGGAGCCGATGGGGATATTTCGATCGTATTCCCGGTCTATGGAAAAGGTTGCTGAGAAGGTAGTATTTTCAGTGGGGCCGTAACCATTGGTAATTACCAAATTGGGGAAAGTGTTCATTAACCGGTTAATGTGCGACGGTGACAACACATCGCCCCCTACGAGTAGATTCCTGAGAGGAGCAAATATCTCTACGTCGGCTTCCAACATCCAGTTAAAAAGAGCAGCGGTCATCCACATAATGCTGATCCGGTATTTAACCACCGCTTCTTTTAAGTTCTCCGGTGATAATACTGTATCTCTATTCGCCAAGTATAGAGTTAAACCGTTTAACAAGGATCCCCATATCTCAAAGGTCGAGGCATCGAATTCAATAGCCCCGGTTTGAAGTATGCGATCTTCTTTTCTAAATTGTATATAGTTTGTATTTTTAACCAACCGCACCACATTTTGGTGCACTACTAAAATACCTTTAGGTATACCTGTTGTTCCCGAAGTATAAATCACATAAGCCAGGTTTCCGGGCTGCGTGTTTTGTTCCTGGTTCGAACAATCACCCATTAACAACTCTTTATTATAAATATCTATAATAGAGCCACTAAATTTTACACTCTCAACCAACTGGAAACGGGTTATCAAGATTTTGGCAGCACTGTCTTGAAGAATATACCTGATGCGATTTTCAGGATATTTCGGGTCTATCGGTAAATAGGCTCCGCCGGCTTTTAATATTCCCATTATTCCCAATATCGTCTCTATTGAACGCTCTTCCATTATCCCTACTATAGTATCCGCTTCAACTCCTTTTTCTATTAATAGTTTTGCCAACTGGTTGGCCTTATTATTCAATTCTCTATAGGTAAACTGCTTATTCTCAAATACAACTGCAATATTATCCGGGGTTTTATCCACTTGCTCTTCAAATAACTCATGGATTGTCTTATCTGCCGGGTAATCAGTAACCGTGTCATTCCACTCAACCAGCAGTTTTTCCTGCTCATCTGCGGTTAAAAGTGTCAATTCCGAAAGAGGCTGTCTCGGATCGGCTAAAACACTCTCTAACAGCAGCCGGAAATGGCCGATAAAACATTCGATGGTGGAGTCCGAAAATAAGTCCGTGCTATATTCCACACTGCCGAAGAGCCCCTCGTCATATTCGAATATAAACAGGCTCAAATCAAACTTCGATGTATGACGGCCCAAATCTAACATATTCAATGTCAAACCAGGAAGTTCCAATTGCTCTCTGGGCATATTCTGGAGAGCGAACAATACCTGGAATAGTGGCGAATGACTCATATCCCTTTCAGGCGCCAGTATGTCCACCAGCATCTCGAAGGGAACATCCTGGTGGCCGTAAGCCGCCAATGAAACATCACGAACCTGTGATAACAACTCATTAAATGTCGGATTACCTTCCAAAGTGGTACGCATCAACAGGGTATTGACAAAAAAACCGATCAAACCCTCAATCTCCGACCGGTTCCTGTTGGCAATGGGTGTACCCACGGCGATATCGGTCTGGCCGGTATACCGGTTTAGCAGCGCAATATATATGGACATCAAGACCATGAACAGGGAGCATCCTTCCCTGCTGGCCAAGTCGTTCAACTTTCGGGTTGTGTCTATAGATAACTCGAACTCTTGAGTCTTCCCCGTGAAGGTCTGGACTGCGGGCCGGGGATAATCTGTGGGCAGTTCCAGTACCGGTAGTTCACCGCCTAACTGTTCCCGCCAATAGGGAAGCTGGTCATTCTTTGCTTCGTCGCTGAACCAGCTCCGCTGCCAGATTGAAAAGTCTGAGTATTGTACGGTTAAACCGGGTAAAGGTAACGGTGTATTTTTTAAGAATGCATTATAAAGAGCCACAAGTTCACGCGTCAGCACACCTAAGGACCAACCGTCGCTAATGATATGGTGCAGGTTTAACAACAAGACATAATCTGTTTCTTCTATTTTCAATAATGTGCTGCGTATCAAAGGGCCGGTGCTTAAATCAAAGGGGCGCTCCGCATCCTCTGCTGCCAACCTCATTGCTTCCTTTTCCCGTTCGGCTGCGGGAAAGTTTCCCAGATCGATAAAAGGGAGGTTCCCTTCACGGAAAGGGTGAACCACCTGAACCGGCCGGCCGGCCACCAATTTAAAAGTAGTACGTAACGTCTCATGCCGCTTTATAATTTCATCGATAGTTCGCCTCATGGCATCTTTGTTCAATTTTCCTTTTAACCTCATAGACCTGGGTATATTGTAAAAAGGATTATCCGGTACCAACTGGTCTAAGAAAAAGAGCCGCTGCTGTGCAAATGAAGTGATAACATGCTTTTTTCCTTCCCCAAGAAAGGATATAATGTTGCTCTTGTTTTCAATCATTTTTTCGCGTAATTCGGGTGTTAAAATTCCTTTGGCAGCCCGAAAACGCAATTCGCCCTTGTCAACCCATAGGGCAACACTCTGTTCTAAAAGGTCGGC
>JAGLQA010000256.1 GCA_023137075.1 Candidatus Aminicenantota bacterium | reverse complement strand
TTTTCAGCCGTTTTTATGCCAACTCTATGGCCGCCTATATCGTCGATTCCAACCCGAAAATCAAAAGGGTGTTCGATACCTGGAAACGTTCCGGGAGTGCCAATGCCCTGCTTTCCAATTTGGAGAAGAACCTGGAGTTGAAGACCCTGTTATTGGAAGAAACCCCCTGGGTGTTGAATGCGCGAAATGAAACGGAGCGTAAGAAACGAGTTGCCCTGCTCTTTGACCTGAATAAGATGACCTCCCAGCAGGAGCGGGCCCTGCAAAAACTGAAAGACGGCCAGATGGCCTCCGGCGCCTGGCCCTGGTTCCACGGCATGCGCGAGAGCCGTTATATCACCCGGCACATTGTCTGTGGTTTTGCCCACTTAGATCGCCTGAAGGTCATACAGGCCAGGGCAAACAAAAAAATATGGAACATGCTCAAAGAAGCGGTGCCCTATATGGACCGGAAACTCAAGGAAGATTACCGCAGGCTCTTAAAATATGAGGTAAATCTGAAATCAAGGCATATCGGGTACCACCTGGTCCACTACTTATATGCCCGCAGTTATTTTCGGGATATTCCCATGGATGACAGCAGCAAAGAAGCCTTCGAGTACTACAAAGGCCAGGCCCAAAAATACTGGCTCGATTTTAACATATACATGCAGGGGATGATTGCACTCAGCCTGAATCGATATGACGACCATAAGACAGCCGCTGCCATTATCGAGTCACTTAAGGAGCATGCCCTGCACTCCGAAGAGATGGGTATGTACTGGAAGAGCAGCTACGGATACTATTGGCACCAGGCCCCCATCGAAACCCATGCCCTGTTGATAGAGGCTTTTTCCGAGATCGCGGATGACCGGGAAGCCGTAGATGACCTGAAAATCTGGCTCTTAAAGCAGAAACAGACGCAGGATTGGCGCACCACCAAAGCCACGGTCGAAGCCTGTTATGCCTTGCTGCTCAAGGGCAGCGATTGGATTGCGGAAAGCAAGCAGCCGGATATTACCATCGGCAGCAAAAGGAAGATAAAAATCGATCCCGAAAAAATGGACGGTGTCGATGTGGAAGCCGGTACCGGGTATTTTAAGACCTCCTGGACCAGGGGCGAAATAACACCCGACATGGGGCATATCCGGGTGACCAATAACAATAAAATTGCAGCCTGGGGCGGCCTGTACTGGCAGTATTTTGAGAACCTTGACAAAATTACCCCGGCCAAAACACCGCTGCAACTGAAAAAAGAGCTTTTTATCGAGAGGCCGTCATCCACCGGCCCGGTGCTCAAATCGCTGAAAACGAACCGCCTGCAGGTCGGAGACAGGATAAAGGTGAGGATTGAGCTGCGGGTTGACCGCACCATGGAGTACGTGCACATGAAGGATATGCGCGCATCCGGGTTTGAGCCGGAGAATGTGATTTCCCGGTACAAATGGCAGGATGGGCTCGGTTATTATGAAAGCACCAAAGACGCCTCCACCAATTTCTTTTTCGATTATCTGCCCAAAGGCACCTATGTGTTCGAATACCCGCTGCGGGTCGGTCATGCCGGGGATTTTTCCAACGGCATAACATCCATCCAGTGTATGTACGCGCCTGAGTTTGCCGGTCATTCCGAAGGTATCCGGGTAAAGATCGGCACTAATCGTTAGTTCCGCTAGCTCTTTTCGGTAGCTTCTTTTATTTCATCCGCTATCGGCATCTTTTTATCTACCTTCCTGGAAGTAATTACAGGTTTTTTTCTTCCAATCCAGCTACTTTCATGAAATAATTTAGTAAACCGCTTTTAAGTGGTTTATTTCCATGAACCGGCACTGAAATTTTATTTTCTTGCCCGGGCTTTCCAAAAATATGGTGACTCCCCTTAATTCTTTGAAGAGTCCACCCTTGATTTTCAAGAATTCTACAAAATTTCTTTCCGCCAATTTGTTTCATACAGCAATTTCTAAAACCCTCGTATGTCTATCAACTTTAATATTTTCTTCGCGGGCTTCGAGGTAGCCTGCGATAGCTTCGTGGATGTTAGTTTGAAGTTCTTCGATGGTTTCTCCCTGTGTGGCGCAGCCCGGCAAAGAAGGAACTTCCGCCCAATATCCGCCTTCTTCCGCTTCATGTATGATAACCTTCATTTTCATATTAACCTCCGCAGTGTAAATATAATATCAAAATGGCCTTGTGTCAAGTGAAATAGTTAAGCTGCTTATAACAATAGACCGGCAGGCGTGTCGATTTTCTCCGTAAATACTTAAAAAAAAGACTCGACTTCCCGGCTACGGGGTCGTGCGGCAAGTAAAACTATTATTTACCCTTTGACGCAGCATTAGGGGAAACATTTCCGGAATATTTCCGGGGACAGGCAAATAATTATTGGAAAAATTTTCTAATAAGCTTACCTTCGACGGCCAGGCTCCCTCAGTTTATTTTGTCCATTCTTCGGCGTATAATTCGGCCTGCTTCAGAACCGTCTCCGTAGCGATTTTTTGCTTGTCCGGCGGGTAACCGTATTCTCGCAGCAGGCGCTTCAAAAAGCTCTTGATTACTTAATTATTGAAAGATAAATAAAATAAGAGTACAATGAAATGTAAGAAAAAAATTTATTTTAAACAAAAATATAATCCTTTATTTATGGGGGCCAAGGAGGAGTGAAACCTTTTGGAGTTAATACAAATACATTATTTTTTGCTCTGGTGCAGGCAGTATGGAAAAGATTTGCATGCGACTGATCGCAGGTGTTCCAGCGACTACCGTCGGATTTATTCCAGGCTAAAGTTGAGAACCAGAATATAATAACATTATCAAATTCCTGACTTTTTACTTGATGAACAGTCATTATAGAAACTTCATCATTTTGATATTCAGCAACTGCATTTTCATATTGCATAATTACTGAATCAACTTTGATTCGCTTCTCTGTAGGCGATAACGACTTCCATTGTTTTGTATTCAATCTCTGTATTGATTCTCCTAATTTTTTTAGAATTCTTAAAACTGTAAGATCACAACGACATCTAACAATTTTTCCTATATGAGAGATATATATTGCTAATTTAAGTAAACCGTCACCGAAATTTTCTGATAATTTGGTCTTTAATTTTCCAGCTAATCTCCATCTTTTTCTCGGTTCAGCATTTCTACTTCTCCTGCTACACTTCACTAATTTAATCGGAAATAATTCTTGGAATACTCTATTTGATAGATAGTATTGTATCTCACTTGAACCCCTTTTTTCGATTGAATCAAGTATCTCTAAAATTAGATTTCGTGTCTTATCAAAAGGTGAATAATCTGCACCATATCTACTGCAACTGATTGGATATTTATATTTATTTGTCCTAAAAAAACTAGTTACTTCATCTGCAATTTTGTTTGTTAAGCAAAGAACAGAAATATTTTTGTTTTTTTTTATATCAATCACAATATCTTTACATTTCATTTTGGCATTCCATTTAAGCTTATTAAATTCTATAGGATCTTTTGAGTCAAAATCGTCTCCTACAGTTATAAAATTAATATTTTCAGGAGCAGACATATTTTTTGATGACCGATGTTTAGTCTTTAATAATCTAGTTTCAACTCGAATATACTCAGGGCAATTTTGGCAGAATTCTCTAAACTGATTTACCCGTCCAGGGTCTGCTCCCCGCCATTGATGAATAGTTTGAGCGGGATCAGCCAAAACAATTATTGTTTTCGGTTTGAGAATCTTGATTATCTCCCACTGGGCAATATCCGTATCTTGAAACTCATCAAATATGAAAACAGGATATTTTTCCCGGATAATTGACCTGATATTTGGGTGTATCTTCAACAATTTATGCGCCCAACAAACAGTCTCATCATGAGAAAAATAACCGGTATGATTTCTTTCAAGAATTTGATCATTGGACCATTTAAGGAACTGTCTCGATTCAATGTAATCCTCAGCGTTCTTCCCGAAATACGTAGCTCCGAAGTGGTGATATAATGCGCCTAAACCGGAAAGGATTTCTTTGATTTTGGTTTCCTTATTTTTATTAATTGTATTCTTTTTTGTTAAAAAGCTTTTAGGAATAATTTCCTTCGGCACTTTACAGAATATTTCTTCTCTAAAAGATTTCAATTCACTTTTTGTGCTTAAGATTGGTTTTCTGGGGATCCCAAGGAAACAAAAGTGGTGATTGATTAAATGCCACCAGAAAGAATGATAGTTCATGATTTCCATCTTTCTTATGAAATCGGCTTTTAAATGATTTTCGACACGGAGCTTTTTGATAGTATAGTTTATTTGACGTTTGGCAAGCTTCGAATACGTTAAATAAAGAGCTTTTTCCCAGTCTTTTGAATCTTCCAATAGTTTTTGTCCCCCCAGGCTACCAATCAATGTTTTTCCTGTACCGGCTTCTCCATTTATTATTGTTACTGTGTTTTTATCGAGATCATTCAATATTTGTATTTTATCCTCTGAAATATCCATTTCTATTCCCGGATAAATTCTATCAATTCGCCATTATCATTGAATTGATATTGTTTCAATTCTTTTGTTCTAAACCAAAGATCTTTTAATATTTGGAGAATTTTTTTACTAATCGGATGAACAACATTATGCTTGAAAAAAAATGAGGCAATTTCTTCATAGATATGACGATCTTTATACTTGTGAAGCATGGTTTTTAAATTGTTTGGCATTTGATTGTCATTTAATAAGTTCGCCGAACCTTCAATTCTCTCTAATATAATCTCTGTATTCACAAATTCCATCTCCCTTTTTTCATCTTCAAATATTTTTGCCAAAGCAGGCCATTCGGAAGAAAATTTATTTTGCCAGTTTATTTCTCCTGTTACACCAATACTTGAAATAAAACCTTCGGAAGCAGTCTTGTCATCCACATTCTTGAAACTTTCCTCGACGATATGTTCAATTTTTTTATTGGGTGGTAAAGCGATGAATGGTATTTTATTTGAATCCAAATTAATTAAAGTATCCGTTTTATCCCCATCTAATACAACAATCACATCGTACTCTGCCTTTTTAAACCATAACGAAAAATTTATGCAATTATCACCTCCAGCAATTATTCCCGCTAACATTTCAGAAGGAAAATTTTCTTCTAACCTCATTAAACTCTGGTAAAACCCGGCTTCACACTCTCCCTCCCAGATAATAACAAGAGAAGAAAAAAGTCCTTCTAATAATTCCATTTCAAAAGGAACGCTCTTTCTTAACTTGAAAATATTCTTTTTCCTGGCAGTAATATCTGCAAGAGGTATTGCCAATAATTCATCTTTGTTTGATTTCTTTAAACGCTGTACAGCGGTCATTTTTAGTATCGAAGATATTACATAAGGAGAATGAGTGGATAATATGATTTGAGAATCATTCCCGCAAATTTGTTCAATATTTTTTATTAAACTACGCTGAAGTTGCGGTTCGAGATTTTGTTCAGGTTCCTCAATCATTAGAATTGAAAAACCAGGGATGGAACCTTTACTCCCTTTGTGAGCATTTGCACCCAATATTAGTGATATAATGTTTTGGAAACCTTTCCCTTCCCGGGAGAATGGTAATTCAATTTCCACTTCTTTTTCACCTTCAAGAATTGTTTCCTTTCTACTTAATTCTATTTGACGAATAATATCATTCTCGTTTGCTCCCACAATTCCAATTCCTATTTTGAAGTTGTTCATGCGGTCAACATTTTTAATCCTCTTATTAATCTCATCAATTATGTCGGTAGCATAATCGTTAGCCAGTCCTTTTACAATGGGAGTCAGAGATTCACGGAATTTATCTCCACATATTTTTTTCCACTCGGAGATATTCCCGATAGATTTTGATAAAAGCGTATACTGTTGAACTCTTCCTTCCAAAGCAGGATTCCTACCGGAAGTAAGTAGCTTCGCACCAATCCATTCTCTCATCGATTGAGTTAAGCGATTTTTCTCTTCGCCATCTTCATTTAAAATAGCATGTTTTGTTTCAACAAATCCTTCGTTATCTTGATATTCTGCTTCAAGTATTAAGCGGACAGTATTTTCTGTATTGATAGCATCATCATTAATATCATCTATTTTTATAAACTTTTCGGATTGGTTATTCCATAAAATTGCTTCTTCGGTAAATTTGCATACTACAGAATGTTTGTTTGCTATTGACTCAAAGAAAGGGCAGTTTCCTTTTTCTTCATTGATACAATTTAACCTACAACATCCTAACAGAATTTCGATTTTGATTGGATTATTTTTTTCAAGACGATAAAAATCTAATTCAGTAAAGGTATCACGCCTCCACCAGGTTATGTATGGATTCAGAACCATATCAATTGCACTCAAAACAGTTGATTTGCCTACATTATTTGCACCGACCAATATATTCGTACCCTTTTGAAAACGAATATGTGCTTTTTTTACACATCGAAAATTGCTTATGTTTACATACTTAATATACATTTTATCTCCTAAATTATATCCCTTCTAAATAGGATCCCCGTAGTAATCTTTTTCCTACTCAAATATTGCTCCGTACATTCTTAACCAATGTTTGACTGTTACCGACAACTGTTTAAGGTACCGTCCTATTTTTTTCTCAGCCATTATTCCTTACCTCTACTATCAAAACTTTGATTTTTTCATAATCCTTTTATCCAGCAGAATTACCCGATTCGGCCATTTTTTTATCAATGCATTCTTCCAATTTTTTCATATAATTCTCTGCTGTTTCAAGCCAATCCTTAACCTTTTCTTCTTCAAAATACACCAGGTCATCATAATCGCTCTCTTGTCTGAGATCGAACATTTTGGAATAGAATTTTCCTATATCAATTTCGATGGTGCCTGTTTTAACAAAGTGTTGGTTAAGCAGTGCCCTTATCCCGGCATGTTTATGCGAGGAGAGGTTTTTTGTGTACAGGAGTGCACTTACTTCATAAAACAAGGCATAGTAGATTCGATTGACAGCGGAGAACAATCGTTTTCGCTCAAACATTATCCGGGCATCTTCGAGGGTTTCAGCGGCTCTCTCTCTGCGATATTTAATTAAATCCTCTCTCCATGTCATATTATTATATTCTTAAAGCTTCTCTTTGGACGTGCTGATGAAAAGGCATGGCCGCAGCTTTTTCAGAAGTCCAAAATTCCTTTGAACGGACTATAATACCAAAAACAACATCGTATCCCAACTCAATATCATAAGCCAGATCAATTATATCTTCTTTCAAGTTAGTATCCACCTTAACCGGTACCAATACCAGGATATCAATATCCGAATCGGGTTCATAGTTGTTTCGCGCCACGGAGCCAAAAAGATATAATTCTAACTCGCTGCCAAAGCGTTTCTGCAATCTCCTTTTTAATTCCGAGATCGAATCTTTGATATTTTGCTCATTCATTTCAATACCTCTTCATACAATAATAATAGTATCTTCTCATCTAACTGTCAATTATTTTTTTAGTTTTGAGAAAAGACGGAGATGGTACGTGCACATAAAGGATATGCACGCCTCCGGGATTGAACTATTTGAGTTTTT
>JAGLQA010000255.1 GCA_023137075.1 Candidatus Aminicenantota bacterium | reverse complement strand
TTTTTTAAAAAATGGATTGCGAAAATTGCAGATATCTGGTAATATTACGATATGATATGTAATGAATGCGGGGCTAAAAACGCGGTGGACGCGAAATTTTGCAATTCCTGTGGTGAAGGTCTGGATACCGATGCGACAAAAGTAATTTCCGGGAAGATTGATAAAACCCTCTCCGGAAAGCTGATTATTAACAACCGGTTCAAAATATTGAAAAAAATCGGCAAAGGGGGTATGGGCGAGATCTTCCTGGCCGAGGATGTCAAGCTGAAGAGAAAGGTCGCGGTGAAAAGTATTTTAAAGAGCGCGCTCACCGATCCGGCTTCCAAAGCCAGGTTTTTACGGGAAGCACAGACCGCTTCTCAGTTGGATCACACCAATATATGCACCATTTATGAAATATACGACGAAGCTGAACGGGATTATATCGTGATGCAGTATATCGACGGCATTACACTCAATCATATCATTAAATTAGAGAGTCTGAGTCTTCGTAAGATTCTCGATATTGCCATCCAGATATGCGACGGCATGATGGAAGCGAATTCAAAAAAGATCATACACCGGGATATCAAACCGGCCAATATTATGGTGGACAAGAAGGGAATTGTAAAACTTCTCGATTTCGGGTTGGCAAAATTCCGGGATAAATCCGTTGTGAAAGAGAACGGTATGGTGGATTCCAACCTGACGGAGAGGGGAATCGTGTTGGGAACCGTATCCTATATATCTCCCGAACAGGCACGGGGCCAGGCCTTGGATCAGAAGACCGATATTTTTTCCTTCGGAATTGTCCTTTATGAAATGCTCGAAGGAAAAAACCCGTTCCTGGATGAAGAACAGATCGGCACCCTCTACAACGTGATTAATAAAGAGGTCGAATTTACCAGGGAGATCCCGGAAGAGTTGGAAAAGATTGTCTGCAAAGCCCTAAAAAAAGATAAAGAAAAGAGGTATGCGGATTTCTCCCAATTGAAAACCGATTTGGAGGAATTCAGGACCCGGTACGCCCGGTTAAGAGAGGGCATCGCTCCGGACGGCCGCACCGAAAAAATAGATCATCACGAGCAGGAACGCTTACTAAAAGAGATACAAAAATCCACAGACCAGGAAAACCTGGGCGATATCGTTTACCGGATAAAACGGTTTAAAGCCTACACCGAGCCCATCGCGTCGACGAAAAAGAGCCGGATTAAATATTTCCTTTTACCGGCCCTATTGATGCTGGTTGCCGCTTCCATTTATTTTTTTGTCATAAAAAAAGGTCAAGATCTTCCCTTAATAAAACATGATAAAAACTTTTATATCTATCTCCACAATTTTGAAAACAATACCCGGGAAAAAGGAGTGGCACAAAAATTCAATTATTTGCTCAGGGAATCGTTGAACCAGTTCGAACGCTTTAAAGTCATTGACAGCGAGGCCATCCCTTCCCGTTCGCGGGGAGAAAAGATCGCGGAAAATTTAACCCGTCTGAAAGAAAAGTTTAATATCGAGTATGAACTAAAGGGAGCGATCAATAAAGACAGGGGGTTTTACAATATCGATGCCCGGTTGATCTCTTTTACTAAGCAGGAAGAAAAGAGCGACGCAGCGAAAAGAATCGAAAAACCTATTACCAGTACCGGCCAGGACCCGGATTCTTTTTTAACGATCCAGGTGGATATGATAACCAGCCGGGTATACAGCATATTCTTCTCCGAAAAAGGAAAAACCGTGGAAATTAAGAAGATGAGTAAAATCTTCGGCAGTAATTGGCAGAATTTTTCCAGCCTGTATTCCGGGTATCAATATTTAAAAAAACTTGAATCCAGCAAAGCGGAACGGCAGCTTCTAAAAGTAAAAAATACCCCGGCGGCAAAATATTTCCTGGCCGAATTATACAATTTTACCGGGGACCGGGCTAAAGCCCTGCGAATGATAATCGAAATGGCCGGTCAAATGAACGAACTCACAGGGCCGTTTAAGCTGAGGGTAGAAGCGCTGCAGGCCAGGCTGCGGTTTGATTTTCCGGAAGAGATTAACCGCCTGAAAGCGCTGAAAAACTGTTTTCCTTTTTCCAAAGAGGCGTTTTTCGACATGGGAGAGGCCTATTTTCAGCATCGAAACCCATCGGAGGCAATCCCCTTTTATGAAAAGGCACTCGAACTCGATGAGCATTATTCCAAAGCGATCAATCACCTGGCGTACTGCCTTTCCTTTACCGGCAATCATGACCGGGCAATCCAATTGTTTGAAGAGTACAATAATCTTGATAAAACCGCCAATTCCTTCGATTCCTTAGGCGACGGCTATTTTTATAAAGGGGAGTTGTCCTTTGCCGAACAATTCAAACAGAATGCCGTGAAAATGGACGAAAACAGTGTCCCCTATTCCTATACCACCCTGGCCGATATTTATATTTTGCGGGCCGAATATGAGAAAGCAAAAGAAGCCTTAAACCATTACCACCGGGTCAAAAAGGACGACCAGTCGAAGGCAAGAATCACCTCTACCGAGGCATTTATCCTTTATAAAGACCGCCAGTATGAAAAGGCCCTGAAAAAGATCAACCAGGCGCTGGTCACTTTCGATTCCGATGATATCAAGAACGATACCGGGGAAGCGCATTGGTTGAAAGGGTTGATATCGCTGACCTTAAACAAGATCGATGAAAGTAAACACGAATTGGAATGGTTACAAAAATTTAAAGACAAATATAGTCTATCTCCCGATAATTTTTCCGAATCCTATAAATATTTGCTCCATTTGCAGGCCTTAATCCGGGAGCGGGAGGGCAATCCGGATGAAGCAGGTAAGATTTTCAACTCCCTGCTTGAGATGAAGGAAAAATTGTCCTTCTGGACTTATTTTCATTATCAATTTTTTCATACTGAGTATGCTAAATTTTTAGTCCGGCAAAAGGCCTTCCGGGAAGCCCTTGAAGAAATTGAAACCTGCCTTGAATTTACTGCGAATTATATTCCTGCTCTCTGGATCAAGGCCGAAATCCTGGAAAAAATGGCCAATAAAGCCGATGAGAAGGAAGCCGTATATCGTAAGATAAAGGATTTGTACGGCGATTCCCAGGAAAAAAACTACTTCAGAAAACGTCTGTCGAAGAAATAGAGGCAGCCGCGATATAAAGTGATAAAAAATGAATAAGCAAGACGAAATCCGTAATTTGTTTTACCGGAAGGGACTCCCGGCTGTCGAAAACATAAAAAAAATTATAACGATCCCCTTGAAAGATTCGCGAGATTTTGCCGATATTTATATCGAGAATCGCATCAGTCGAAGCTATCGACTCAGCGAAGGCATCATATCCGATATTTCTTCGTCCTTTGTGACCGGCGCCGGTATAAGGGTGGTAAAGGGCAATAATACCGGTTATTCCTACACGGAAAATTTAAACGAAGCGAATATAAGTGCGTGCGTCGCCGACGCATCGCGGATAGCCGGATCGGCCCGTCCCCTTCGCGTCAGCGGTAGTGAAGGAAAAAATGATCTCTATACGATAGAATCTTCGATTGAGGATAAGGCGGAAGAGAGAATCGCACTGTTGAAAAGAGCCGAAGAGAAAGCCTTTTCGCTTTCTCCCTATGTAAAGAAGGTCGATGTGAGCCTGAATGAAAGCAGTAAGGTCATTCTAATCATAAATTCGTCGGGAATCGAAGCCTATGATATGCAGCCCATGCTGCGTTTTTCGATCTCTGTCGTTTTAGAGAAAGACGGTAAAAGAGAGAGAGGTTCCCAGGGCGGCGGTGGCAGGACCGGTCTATCCTACTTCAATGAGAAAACCCCGGAACAGATGGCGGAAGACGCGGTCAACCAGGCGTTGGTCCTACTCGAATCCAGGCCCGCTCCGGCCGGAGAAATGGAAGTGGTATTAGGCGCCGGAGAGTCCGGGATACTGCTGCATGAATCCATCGGCCATCCTTTGGAAGCTGATTTCAATTACCGGGGCAGTTCCGCTTTTACCGGGAAGATCGGGGAAAAAGTAGCCTCGGAACAATGTACCATTATCGACCGGGGAGATTTGCCCTCCCTGCGTGGTTCCATCAATGTGGATGATGAAGGGTGTGATTCCGGAAAAACCGTTCTCATTGAAGAGGGCATTTTAAAAACCTATATGTTCGACCTGGTTACGGCCAATCATTTTAAAACCGGTTCCCGCAACGGACGCAGGCAGTCGTTCCGGCATATTCCCATGCCCAGGATGACCAACACCTATATGCAGGCCGGTAAGTACAGCCCCGATGAAATTTTTAAAAGTGTGAAAAAAGGGGTCTTTGCCAAAAGTTTCTCCGGAGGCCAGGTGGATATCAGTTCCGGTGACTTTGTCTTCTCCATTACCGAAGGCTACTTAGTGGAGAACGGGAAAATCGGTTACCCTATAAAAGGCGCAACCTTAATCGGCAATGGTCCCGAAATATTAAAACGGATGACCATGGTCGGGAATGATTTTGTCATCAGCGACGGTAAATGGACCTGCGGCAAGGAAGGCCAGAGCGTACCCGTAGGTGTCGGCATGCCCACGGTAAAATTATCCCACATAACCCTGGGAGGCACAGGGTAGAAGGTGCTGCGCACCATCTCGACGATCTAACATCAATGAAAGAAGTATTCGAATCATGTAGATGGCCCGGAGGCAAGAATGAGTAAGAAGAATCTAAATATATCTGAGATTGGTTCCGAAATTGTAAATATTGCCCGAAAGTATGGTTGTTCCGCCCAGGTGACCATCCTCGAACGGGAATCGAAAGATATCAATGTGCGTCAAGGAGAGATCGAACAATTGTTGTCTACAACCGCTGTTTCCACCGGTATCCGGTTGTTTTCCGGAAAACGAAGTACTATTATCGCCTTTTCCGGTTCAAATTTTGATGACATGGACGCCAGGATCAAAAAAGCCCTAAACGATATGGCCTATCTTGAGGATGATGAGGCGAAAAGGCTGCTGGAAAAGAAGGAGTTCGACGCTGAAGAGATAGATATCGAATTAAGCGATGACGGCTTTGGGCAAATCGATACGGCGCCGGTCGCGGAAACCCTGAAAAAAATCGAAAAAAAAGGCCTGGCCTTCAGCAGCAAAATAATTCCCTCCGAAATGGCGGAGTTCTCCGCCTCCGGCAGCAGGATCAGTCTCTTTTCATCAAAGGGGCTGCATAAAACGTATAAGAGATCGTCATACGCTTTCGCTTATACAGCCGTTGCCGAAGATAAAGAAAAAGGGATCAAAGAAGTTGACTCTTATTTTGAAAGCAAACGGTTTTTCGCCGACCTCCCCGAATTGGAGCAGATCGGTGAGATAGCGGCTGAAAGAGCCCTAAAAAAATTGGGCGGCCGCAAGATTAAATCGGGTGAGATGAAGGTAATTTTTTCCTACCGGACCGCACCAACTATCCTGGATTTGCTTTCCGATGCCCTGGGCGGCGAAGATATCGTGCTGCGAAATTCCTTTTTAGTCGGGAAATTGGGCGAAAAAATCTTCCCGGATCATGTAACCATCGAGGATAATCCCCTGATAGACAGGTATCCCGGTTCCTATCCCTTTGACGGAGAAGGAAAAAACGGCCGGCAGAAGTTTGTGTTTGAGAAAGGCAGGCTGCTCACCTACCTGCACAATTCCTATTCGGCAGCTAAGCTAAAAATGGCGTTAACCGGCAATGCCTCGCTGTCGCTCAGTTCCTCCCCCGGGATTGAAAGCGGTAATTTTTTCCTGCGGCCCGGCACCGGCAGCCTGGATGACTTAGTAAAAGAGATGAAGAACGGTTTTGTAGTAGAGGAACTGTTCTCCAGTGGTATGAACCCGGTAACCGGGGATTTTTCCTTCGGTTGTACCGGTTTCCTGGTCGAAAGCGGAAGAATCACAACCCCGGTAAAAGAGATAACCATTGCCGGTAATCTGTTAGACCTTTTTAAAAACATCGCGGTCATTGCCGATGATAACCGCTGGAAGTCTTCTATCTCCTCCCCCTCGTTTTTAGTCTCCAAACTAACCATCGCCGGAACCTAACTGAGTGCTGATTTTGATTTGAATTTGAGAAAAATGGTGTTGACAGATGGTAGGAATGGTTTTATACTATAGCTGAAGAGGAAAATAGGTAATGATGCAAACTGTGCAAAGGTTTTATCCGGATACAGGAAGGATGAAAAAGTGGAAGCTGCGCAGTTTAACCGATCGCCACCTCAAAGAGATTTCAAAGAGTTCGCGGAAAGAAGGAGATGCGGAGATCGATGAAGGGGGATTTATCCTGTGCCGGAATTGCCGGAATGTAATCACCTCCACCGCTAATAAAATTGAAATGAACGGTAAACATACCCATACCTTTACCAATCCTAAGGGATTCATTTACCGGGTCGGCTGTTTTGGCGCGGCCCCCGGTATTCTGAACCAGGGGGCACCAACCATGGAATTTACCTGGTTCGGTGGTTTTGCCTGGTGTTATTCCCTGTGCATCAGGTGTTTTGCCCACTTAGGCTGGTTTTACAGCTCCGGGGAGAATAATTTTTTCGGCCTGATCCTGGACCACCTAATCGAAGAGAAGAAATCTCGCGGTTCCGAGAACCTTTGACGATCGGTTATGCTAAACCTCAATCCTCTTTTCGGATTTTGATAAATATATACGCGGCGACTAAAAATAGGGCGGATAGAATTCCCAGGAAGTATATCCCGGTATGATCGATTAAAAGACCGAACAGCGGTGCAAACAAGAAAACAAAAAAACTTTTGGATTGCGATTCGATAGAAAGAATGGTTGTTGTCTTCTCCTGAGGGGAGTATTCGTTGACCTGGGAAATCACAATCGGCCGCCATATATTCTGAAAGATATAAAGGCACAAAAAAAGAAAGATCGGGAAAATCAGGAAATTGATTTTCAAAAAGAATGCGATTAAAATATGACTAAATATGGTCAGGATTAATAATATTCTGAGGGTCGATTTGCTGTCCTTTTTTACGAACTTGTAGGCGTTGCGCGACGAGATGCTGCTTAAAAGAGAAACGCATACATAGATGATCCCGATCAATATTGCCGTTCGTTTATGATTATCGAGGAAAATAAAGAGAGGCAAAGAAAGAGCGAAGGATTTTATAATCGGCTGCAGGTACTCCTTGGCGATGGCAAATATACCTTCATAGGACATACTGGTTATGATTAAATGTCTCAGCGGCCTGAATTTAAAACATTGGCCGAATGAACCGGTTAATTCTTTGATAAATAAACCGGTTTTACTGCCTTTGAACTTTTTTCTACTTTCGGCCGGGTAGCCCAGGAAGTTGATGATGTTTAAAGCATAGGGAATAATCGATGCCATAAACACTACCTGGTAATCCCTGATAAAAAATAAAATAACCGCGGCAATAACCGCGGACACAGCCGATCCCATCTTGGACCAGGAACGGGTAAACCCGTAAATCCTGGTCTTCTGATCTTCCATGCCGTGCTGTTTCAGGTAATCGAAGATGATCGCTTTATGAGTGCCGGTTCTAAAGGCTTCACCGATCGAGAAAAAAGCAAAAGCAAGAAAAAATATGGCGTAGCCGGAAAAGAATGAAAAGATTAGAAAGGATAAAATATAAAAAATAAAAGAAAAAATCAGCGAAATTCTTTTACCGAAAATGTCGGCAAAGGTCCCGGAGGGGATTTCCAGGATGTTGATGACAATCTCCCTGAAGCTAATGAGGATGCTGATTTGGAAAAAATTCAAACCCAGGGACAGGAAGTAGAGGATCAGGAAGGGTTCGAAGAAGCGTAAATTTTTCAGGAAACCGTAAATAGAAAATCTGAAAATCATTTTTTTATCATAATATTTTTTCAGGTTAATTTCAAGATAAATTTTCTATGATTCATCAATCATTATGTCTGAAATTTCTTCTTGATTATACCTTTAGGAGAAAAGTATCTATTAATACCCCTGGTTTTTATTATAAAACCTTGTATATTTGTATATCCCTGATTTTATACAATTTGGTTTTAGCAAATTTGTTTAATTCATGGTTTGAGATCTCCAGGTTAAAGCCGCCTTTTTTGCCGTCCCGCTTAGCGAATTTTACTGTTAAATTATAGTAAGCGCAAATTGAACCGCATCTTCTATTGATCCCCTGTGTCAAATACGTAGAGGATGTTTTTAATTTATAACCCTTGAATTTTTCGTAAGTGTTAAGCGCTTACCCATGTTTTACTCCGTTTTCTTCAGTGACCCCTTGTATGAATGTTCTCCTGTTTCTAAATTAAAACAAAATGTAGCTTCCAAAAGACAAAATGTCTTTTTGTATTGACAATATGTCAATTGTACTTGACAAATAATTGTTTTTATACTATAATAATACTTTGAGGTTATAAGGAGGATTAATGAGATTAAAAAATCGACTAAAAGAATGGCGAGCCAAAAGGGATGTGAGTCAACAGCAACTTGCCGATGCCATTGGAATGAGCCGTCAGACCATCAATTCCATTGAAAGAGGGAAGTTTGTTCCATCCATCCTTTCTGTTATCAAAATTGCCAGGTTTTTTACGACCAGCATTGAAAATTTGTTTTATGTAGAGGAGGAGAAATAATGTATATAAAGAAGATTCCAGAAAAGTATAATTTATTTTTTACATTAGAGATGATTATCGGGCTGATAGGATTTGTCGGTGTGTTTTTGTTGGGGGAAATAGGTGTATTTCCAATTTTATTATTTTTAGTGGTCCCCTTTCTGAAAAAGAAAGAAACAGATGAACGTGAGCTTAAGTTACTCTACAAAGCGGCCGCAATCACATTTGGTTTTTTTTACATCTCTGTGGTTTTGATATACAGGTTTTTGCCGGAGACAGACTTGCCCTTCATCATAGGATTTCCAGTTTTATTCTGGCATGGCCTGATATCAATTATCATTTTTTATCGTGAATAATCAATGAGAATTAAGGAGGATAATATGAAGTGCTGGAAAATTGTTATGACTATTATTTTATTACTCGCATGTCACTTTGATACGATGGGAATGGAGAGAGCAGAAATAAAGCGGTAAAGATGTTAAAAGCAAGCGCTGATGAAATGACGAATAAATTTAATATCGGTGATTTTCCACATTCCAGCAGTGCTTTTACAAAAACAGGAGGGTTAGATGAAAAGAAGGGATTTTATATCTAAAGGGTTACCTGGTTTTGCCGGGACTATGGCCCTTTCGCAGATTGGATGCAAAGGAGGGGCTTACAAAAAGGCAGAGGGAGAAAAAAAGTATAAACTTGTCTACCGTACCCTGGGTAAAACAGGAATAAAAGTGCCGATTGTAAGCATGGGTTCAATGAATGTGACCTCAGAAGCACTGGTTAGAATGGCTTTGGATGCAGGTATCTCCCACATTTCCACAGCCAAATACTATGGAAGGGGTAAGGTTGAAAAATTTGTTGGCAAAGTGATTAAAAATTACAGGCGAGAGGATATTATTCTGGCAACAGGGGTCGATCCGCACCCACCACCCTGGAAAGAGGGTTTTTACTCAAAAGACACAGATATAGTCAGATTTGAAAAAGATTTTGATGACAGCCTGAAAAGTATGGAAGTAGACTATGTTGATATTTTTTACCTCCCTAATGCTGCGAAAAAAGAAGCGGTGATGTTTGAGCCCCTGATGAAAGTGATGGAAAAGATCAAAAAAGCAGGTAAGGCCAGGTTCCTGGGTATTGGTACCCATAGTTATGTTCCGGAAGCTGTTAGGGCTGCAGCTGACAGTGATTTCTGGGATGTTGTCATGTTGGCATATAACTTCCAGAGTAGAGACATTGAAGAGAGGAAAAAAGCAGTTGATTATGCAGCAGAAAAGGGAATGGGAATTGTGGCCATGAAGACCGTTACCGGGGCATCGTTTGTGAACACCAATAAACAAATCCAAGTGGGCAATCCCAGGGCAGCCCTAAAATGGGTATTGCAAAATCCCAACATACACACCACAGTTCTGGGAATCACCAATTTTGAACAGCTGGAAACCGACCTCTCTGTGATGGCAGACCTCACCCTCACCGATGATGAAAAAAAATATCTGGAGCTGGCCCGTTTAAATCATAAAAACATGTTGTTCTGTCAGGGGTGCGGTGACTGTCTGAAACAGTGCAAATCTGCGCCGGATATTCCCGCTTTGATGCGCTGTTACATGTATGCATACGGCTATCGAGACCTGGCAGCCGCAGTAAGAAACCTGGATCCCATTAAGGAGAAAACGGTTGCCTGCATTGAATGTTCCAACTGCACGGTCAACTGCGCCAGTGGATTTAACATCAAAGAAAGGATTCAGGATATTATCAGGTTGAGGGACTTCCCTCATGAATTTTTCGTATAATCCGCTTGCGGTTTTTTTATTCCCGATCTGCCATAGGTTTTAGATCAATGGAAGATGTACTTTATTATGCGCTTACACTTTAAAAGTGGTACAATAAATGGGGGCAGGTCAATTTTCTATGATTCATCAATCAGGAACAATTTACTATCAAACTTGTCCGGTCAGGTGTGGTCAATTTCGAGGTTACACTCACTTTTTTCAATTTTTTTCTTGAAATCTTCTCGTGTATATGGTAATCATTATCCTTAATCCATAAAGCAAATTCCCTAAAATTTTGCATAAGAAAAGATTCGTTAAGACAAATCAAAAAAATGGAAAAATAGGTAATTTTTTCCGTCGGCTTAGAGGTATCGCAGGTTTGACCGGGTGCCCAACGGCGGAAGCCTAGCCCATCGAGGAGTTGAGTATGAAAACTAAATTTCTTGCTACTGGTATCGGCAGCATGCCCTTTGCGGATGTGGAGCATGCCGTCGATGTATCGATTTCGAAATTGGCAGAGGCGCCTTTCTGGCCGCAGCTGCCTAAACTGGATTTGAATGAACAAATGGAAATTCAGTATTCGGAAGGGATGCCCTG
This sequence comes from Candidatus Aminicenantota bacterium, assembly GCA_023137075.1. GTDB lineage: Bacteria > Acidobacteriota > Aminicenantia > UBA2199 > UBA2199 > JAGLQA01. Next base: position 279 of record JAGLQA010000255.1, on the reverse strand, counting down.
TATTGTCATCGACCGTGAGAAAAGGCGGATGTATTTTGACACTTCAAACGATTATTCCGAAGCCTTTGCCGAATTCTATGAAGTGTATATGGCTGCCATGGACCCGGAGGAAGGCAATGGCGACTGTTCCGCCCTGGCGGTAAGCCCGGATTTCTCCAAAGGAATCTATGCCATGGAAAAGCGCCTGCAATCCTCAGGACGCAAGCTGCCCTTTGTCAAGGTGCAAACCACCGGACCTATCAGCTTCGCTCTCACCATCGTGGATGAAAACAAGCGGGC
>JAGLQA010000254.1 GCA_023137075.1 Candidatus Aminicenantota bacterium | reverse complement strand
CGTACCGTTGAAGAGGTCAAACAGGATATCGATGCCATCGCTCATATCTCCGGTTTGCTGACCGGTAACATTAGCGAAACGGAAGACGGCGACCCGGACGCCGATCTACGAAATATCGCGCCGGGATATATCCAGCATGTACTCTTCTGGCTGCAATACGGCATGAAGAGTCTTTTTCTGCAGGATGCCGATTCTTTAGTAATCAAATCCGGCCAATTGGTCGAAATATTAAATCACATCAGGCAAAAAATCCCCACCGTCGAAAGAATTACCAGCTATTCGCGGGCCAAAACAGTCGGTAAAAAATCGCCGGAAGAACTAAAAGCCATACGGGAAGCGGGCCTGAACCGGGTGCATATCGGTATGGAATCCGGTTCTACCAGGGTGCTGGAGATGATCAAAAAAGGAGTCACCCCGGAAGAACAGGTGAGCGCCGGGCAAAAAGCCGCGGCAGCCGGTTTTGAACTCTCCGAATATTTTATGCCCGGGATCGGTGGGGAATCGTTATCAAAAGAGCACGCTGTCGAATCAGCAAAGGTGCTGAACCGGATCAACCCGACCTTCATCCGGCTGCGTACCACCCGGGTATTAGACAACACCCCCCTGCAGCAAATGATGTGTGACGAAGAGTGGACCCCTCTCAGCGAAGTAAAAATTGTTGAAGAGATCAAGTGTTTTATCGAAAACTTAGAGGGCATAACCGGCACCATCGTGAGCGACCATATTATGAATCTTATCGAGGACGCGGCGGGAAAAATGCCCCGGGATAAAGGCACCATTCTCGAAATCTTAGATAAATTCCTGGAAATGAAGGTCGAGGACCAGGAGTCTTTTATTATCGGCAGGCGGCTCGGTCATTTTCGCTTTCTTTCGGATTACAGCCCCAATCCCCGCGTCGAGGATATCAAAGCGAAACTCAACCTTCGTTACTCATCTATAGAAGAAGCTGTCCGCCACATAGCCCGAAATTATTAGGCCATTACGCGGAGAGCCCTTTCTGTGACCAGGGGCAATAACTCCTTCGCTTTTTTCATCGAGGTTTCCGGATCTGTGGAGGGGTCGCAAATTGAGAAACAGGACGTTATCCCGATATCATAAAGATTATTAATGTCGCCGGCAACAATACCGCCAATAGCAAAAACCGGGATCCCCTGCTTCTTCGCTTCACGGGCAATACCGCTCAGGGTTTTTCCGAAAGCGGTTTGATAATCGATCTTACCTTCACCGGTCAGTATAAGTGCGGCGCCTTTTATACGCTCCGCGAAACCGCTTGCTTTCAGGATAATATCGATGCCCTTTTTTAATTTCCCCCTGGTAAAGGCCAGAATCCCGGCTCCCAATCCACCGGCCGCACCGGCGCCCTCGATATCTCTCACGCTGCGGCCAATAGTTGTTTCCAGCAAGTCCGCAAAACCGGTCATGTTGGCTTCCAGTTTTTCGACAATCCTTTTCACCTTCCCGGCGCTCTTTTGGGGAGAGCATTTTTGCGGCCCATAGACAAAGGCGCATCCTTGCGGACCTAAGAGCGGATTGTCCACATCGCAGGCCGCGGTGAAGCGACTCTCTCCGACCCCAGGCAATAAACCGGTCAGATCGATGGCTCCTGTCCTGCCGAGCCAATGCCCATTCATCAAGTCGTCTATCTTGTTCCCGGATTTATCATAAAAATTTATACCGAGAGCCTGGGCCATACCGGCGCCGCAGTCGTTTGTGGCAGAGCCGCCGATACCGATAATAAACTCCCGGCAGCCTTTTTCCAGGGCGGCCAGGATGAGCTCACCGGTGCCGTAGGTGGTGGTGTAAAGCGGGTTTCGCTTTCCGGGAGGCACCAATGGAAGCCCCGAGGCAGCGGCCATCTCGATAACGGCTGTTTTACCGTCACCGAGGATGCCGTAATGAGCGTTTACCTTTTCTCCCAGGGGAC
>JAGLQA010000253.1 GCA_023137075.1 Candidatus Aminicenantota bacterium | reverse complement strand
GGAGTTATATAGAACCGGATGACGAAAAGACGATGTTCGTTTACGAAAGTTACGAAGTAATTTTCAAACTCCTATCGGGAAACTGGAATGAAGAATATGAGTACAAAGAACCGATTATCAACGGTTTTCTCCAGGAAGGTGAACTGTTTATGACTCCGAATCACATGTTTTTCAGTGGTATCATGGCAGTGGAACAGGGAAGTTTTGACATTGTCCGGACATATAAAGACAAATTGTATGAAATCGGGGATGTTTATGAAAATGACTACTCCAGGGGATTAAGATTAATCCTGGGCACCAGGCACCTGTTAAAAACCAGGAAATTACCCGAGGCACTGTCCGAAGCCGAGGCCGGCATCTCTTTATCAAATAGGCGGAACCAGCTCTTAGACGTGTTGATTTTCACGGGACTGAAAGCTCATATCCAGGTATTACAGGTCGATACCGAAGGTGCGGAAAAATCCCTGCAGGAAGCCGAGGAAATTGTTTCCCAGGAAAAGCAGATTGTCCCCTGGTACATAAACTCCTATCATCTTGGCCGCTTCTTATTTGATCTATATAAACTGGAAAAAAGTGTAGACTCCAATAATAAACCGGATTTACAAGAACTCATTAAGAAAGCATTTCAGAGTGGGAAAGCCGCATTAAAAACCGCGGCCAAATGTGCCATTATACGAACCGAAACATTCAGGTTAATGGGGCGCTATTACTGGCTGATGGCTGACCGGAAGAAGGCGCTAAGCTGGTGGGATAAGAGTATCAAGACCGGCGAACACCAGGGCGCCCGGCCCGATCTTGCCAGGACGTATATGGAAGTCGGTAAGAGACTGGCAGGGGAAAAACTTAACGGTATCGGGGCGGAAGAGTACCTTAAGAAGGCCCGGATATTATTTGAAAAACTGGAATTGGATAGTGATTTATTTTAATTCGAGTCGGTATAATTGATTGTCCTCTTCATTTTCAAATCCGCGATAAATGGCGAAAAAAATGTTATTTTTATAGTGAGAGATTCGCCGGTAAAACCGTTCCAACTTTATCCTGCGCATAAGTTTAAAGCTGTTTTTATTAAAAATATCGCAGTAGAATTCTTTGTCTATCCTATAAAAATAATAGAGGCGATCTTTTAAAACAACTAAATTTATCGGTTGACCGGTGGATTTAAGAATTGTCGAACCACTTAGTTTATCTTTCTCCTGATATTTCTTAAAATAGTCCTTTTTTTCCTTAAGTTCAACCTTTTGTTTATCTTTTTCATAATAAGCTAAATCATACCTGTCACCAAAAGCGGCCCATATGCCATCTTTTTCGCTGTCATAGGCAAGTCTAGCTGCATAATCATAAGAGTATTTTTGCGGATCATATTTGGTCTTGGGCTCGCCAAAGCTCCTTATTTTTTTCCAATCTTCCGAGTATACGCTAAAATATTTAACGGTAGCCGATAGTTTCTTGACAGGATAAATGATTTGTGACTCATTATTTACTATAAAATCTCCATAATGAAGGGAAAGTTTGACCTCTTTTATAAAATCAAGTTCCCGGTTAAAAAATAGAATCTTTTTGTTGAACTCAAGAAAAATGATATAACCTTTAAAGATTTTTATGTTACCGGGATAAATAAATTCCCCGGGTCCCTGCCCTCTTCTTCCTTTTTTAGCAATCCTTTTGCCCTGTAAATTCAATTTATAAATCCCGACCGGTTTCCAGTTGAGAACATAAATATATTCTTTAAACACCAACATATCGACAACTCGATAAATCTCTTCCTCTTCACATAGATTTCTTAATAAAGTTTCTTCAAAGCCACTTTTTTCACATGCAAAATTTTCCGGTAACCTGACATTTTTTACCTCTTCCGGCATGGCAAAAAAAGTTAGAAATAATAAAAAAGTAGTAAATGATAATGTTTTCATCTCAACACCTCATGCCACCCCAGCGGCACCTGACCGAGAAATACTAAATATTAGTCGTGCTTTAAACTTATGAGAAATAGGTTTAATATTATTCAACTTCGCAGCGTGGAGGAATGGTATTGCAGCAGGGAAGTCCGGTATCGCAGCTTACACCCAATTCGGTTTTGTCGCCGCCGGCACGGCTTTTTCTCATCTCTTCAAGATTCAAGTTTGAAACAGTTACTTTGTTCAACGAAAATGTTTTTGTAAAGCGTTCTTTCTTCATCAAATTTCTCCTTTTTCTATTTTTCAGCTTTGATTTACTTGAGTAAAACCAAGCAATCAGTGAACATTGCTGATATACATGTATATACTATTGTTCCGATTTTGTCAAATAAAACCATGATTTTTTTTCTTTTTGTGATAAATCCATCTTGTTTGAAAAATTCTCAAAGTATAAACACTATTCTACTTTTTCATAATTTTTATCTTTAGAAAAACATGCTATAAAACGACACTGCCCTGGGGCTTTATCAGCATGGCTGCGAGTAATGGGAGCATGATTTCATTGTGACCGATGAAGTAGTAACCTTTTCCCCCTTTAGCTACCGGGCGCTTGATGACGTTTTCATAGGGCCGGTAATGTTTGTGAAAATCGAACACAGCAGTATAAAAATTCTCCATCTTTATACCCTGGGCCGTGCAAAAAGATACCGCTTTTAAGAATACTTCGGGCAGGATAACGGCGGAACCCACATTCAAATAAACGCCACCCTTTGGTAATTCCGAAACGATAGACGCGAACAATACAAAATCCCGGTCAGCCATTTCTCCGGTCACAGCGCCGTCAAAATTGGGGAAATAGTGAATGAAATCGGTGCCGATTCCCGGATGAATGGTCACAGGTATGTTAAATTTATAGGCATTGTATAAGATGCTGTACCGGTTAAAAGGCAGCCGAGCTTCCCTCAAGTAACTGCCGACCGCTTCCCCCCCGCCAAGTCCTTTTTCACAACCGTCCTTTAAGGCAACATTTATGAATAAAGCCGTTTCTTCGGTATTCCCGTATTTACCAATGTGTAAATTTTCGGCCACATCTTCGGAGGTTTTACCGGCTAAGGCAATTTCGAAATCATGGATCATAAACGCGCCGTTGGCGGCTATGGCCGATATCCAACCCCTTGCCATTAAATCGATGATAACCGGGCTCAAGCCGACTTTTATCGTATGAGCACCCATGCCCCAGATAATCGGTTGATCTTCCTGCCTGGCATACTTCATTAATTCACAAAACTCCTTCAGGTTTTTTGCAGCCAGAAAATTAGGCAGCGATGAGACAAAAGAATTAAAGTCGGAGCCGGGACCATAGGGTTCGGTGAAATCTTTTACATCTACTAAGGATTTTCTTTCCTTTATCAAGCGAGTTTTTAAATTTTTTTTTTTCAGAAGCGTGTATTTTTTATAGGGCATTATTGTTCTTTTAAGGATTTCGAATATTTTATAAGATATTCGACAGCGCTGGAGATAGTGAGAAAGACGGCAATATAAAGAAGTCCGGTACCAAAGGCAAAAAAAGATTCCTTATAAGGTAACTTCTCACTCACAATGATAATGGCGATGGATATATTTTGAAATGCGGTTTTTTCCTTAGCCATCCAGGAAGCCGAAAACACGGCGTCTTTTACCAGAAAATAAAACCTTAAAGCGACCATCAAAATTTCTCTTAAGATGATTACGGTCGCTACCCAGGTTTCAACCTTTCCAAGATGCACCAGCGCCAGCAAAGCGCCGGCAATAAGTAATTTATCGGCCAAGGGATCTAAAAATTTCCCAAGGTCGGTAATCTGGTTAAATTTCCGGGCAATATACCCGTCTATCGCGTCCGAAATTGCGGCAATAACAAAGATGGTAACGGCAATGATTTCTTTATTCTGCATTTCGGTCAGAAGTATGACCAGGAAGATGGGTATAAGAACGATCCTGAGTATTGTGATAATATTTGCCATATTCATTTTAATATCTTCTGAATTTCGTTAACAACAAATTCTATACCGGAATGGACAAAAATGCAATAAAAATACAAAAAAATAATGCGATTTTCTTTTTTATTATTGCGGAAATATGATGAATGTTGCTTTTTAAATCGACCTGGCCAGTGTTACCGCCACAACATCCGCTTTCGCCTTAACGAGTACTTTGGTGCATTGCTTTATCGTTGTCCCGGTAGTATACACATCATCTATTAACAAAATTTTTTTACCGGCAATCACGGAGGGATTTTTCAAATCAAAGACTCCGTCTAAGTTCTTCAACCTCTTGCTTCTGCTCAAGCCCGCCTGGGGTTCGGTTGTCCCGGTTTTTACTAAATTGCCGGTGAGGATACCGATATGCAGAATTCGCGATAAAATCTTTGCGATTTCCCGGATTGGGCAAAACTCTCGTTTCCTCTTTTTGTCGGCAGGTACCGGTATTAAATAATCAAATTCTCCGGCCATTTTTTTTTCAATCACTTCAATATAGTATCCGGCAATTAAATGCTTTAACCGTTTAATCTCTCCGTACTTGAAAAGCAGTATTACATCTTTCAGAACGCCGTCATATATCGAGTAAGAGACATGTTTTCGGTACTTCGGCGGATCAACGATACACTCTCCGCAAAGCCGATGTCTATTTTCAACAATAAGCCCACACCGTTTACAAGTGGGTGCATCTTTAAATTCTATTTTTTTCAGGCATTCTCTGCATATTAATATTTCCTCATCAAAAACAAGAAAATTTCCGCATATTTTACATTGGCATAAAAAGACTGAAAGCCGGTTAATATGTAAAAAACGATGTAATGATTTATAAAGTCTCAACTAAAAATGACGTTATTTCACCTGCAAAAACCGAACGAAACTTATGGATTACATTCATGAGCGCCCATACTCTTGTTACGAGCCGCTTGTGCTGGAATTGTGCAGCGTGGAGGTGTAGTATTACAGCAGGGGAGCCCGGTATCGCAGCTTACACCCAGGTCGGTTTTGTCGGCGCCGGCACGGCTGTTTCTCATCTCGTCGACATTCAAATTTACAATTGTTTTTTTGCTCAAGCGTAATTTTTTTGAAAAAAATCTTTTTTTCATGTATTTGCTCCTTGTTTTTCTCTAAATTAATTTCAAATTTTTAATTTCAAATATGCTGAAATTTAAGATTTTGGTATTACCCAATATCTTTTACCCTTACTTTGGTCTACGTATACCATAATATATTAGTATAGAAAAAGGTTTTTGTCAACTATTATCATTATTTTTTTGATTTTTTTCTTTTCAACCAACTGAAAATAAAATTTCTCTTCTGATTCCGATTTCAACGTAACTCTGGTATAATCTTTTCTTATGTTTTTTTTAGTGACGATTTGTGGCAATTTTGATATGATTAAGGAGATAATATGAAAGGTATGAGCGAGTTTATCAAAGAACATGAAGAGAGGTTAAAAAGATCTTCTTTTAATGAAGATTTTCTTGCCTTCCATTTGCACCAGGTTCGTTTCTTACAACATGAGCGCCTGGTTCACCTGATTGTTTTGCTGTTTGTGATGTTCTCTTTCTTGCTTTTTCTTGTCCTCTTTCTTTTTTTACATTCCATTCATTTTCTTGCGCTTTTCCTGGTTTGCCTGCTGCTGACAATTTTTTATGTGTTTCATTACTTCAAACTTGAAAACACGGTAATTAGGTGGTACTTCATTTTTAATGACAACGCTCGTGTAAAACATTAATAGGGATTATAGGAACGCCCCATCGAGACAGTAAAAAAAATCCGATTTTGTGTAAATTTCTCTTGAATTTGGTATTTTTTTTAATTATAATGATGACATGTTTATGTCGGAGGCTTTCATGCAGAATGATAATTGCTCACACATGTGGGAAATGACGAACATCGTATATGGTCATATCATTACGGAAAAATGTTTCCACTGCGATAA
>JAGLQA010000252.1 GCA_023137075.1 Candidatus Aminicenantota bacterium | reverse complement strand
ACGAAGTTAAAGATGAGATTTTTTGTAAAAATATAAAATGCTAGAATCGACCTATTACCATGCCCATGAAATTATCCAGGAACGATGTAAGGGCAGGCTTAAATGTGTGCGCAACTGCCCGACCAAAGCCATCCGGGTACACGACAATAGGGTAATATTCTTTAACGACCTGTGCATCGACTGCGGAAACTGTATTAACACTTGCCCTGAAGATGTTTTCGTACCGGTAATCGAATCCATGGAGGACCTCAAGGCTTTCAAGTTTAATATTGTTTTACCCTCAAATATTCTCTATATCCAATTCGGAGTCGAGATACACGCGGGCATCATCAACCAGGCATTAAAAAACATCGGTTTTAACGAGATCGCGGATGTGGCCAGGATTTGCGACGAAGAGGGTTTCGCGCTTCGCCACCACTTAGAGACACACCCGCGGATACGCCCCTTAATAAGTTCCTTCTGCCCGACTATCGTTCGTTTTGTCCAGGTCAGATATCCCAACCTGTTGGCACATCTGACTCCGCTTGACGTCCCCCGCGAGATAGCGGCCCGGGAAGCCAAACATTACTATGCGGAAAAACTCGGCCTGAGGAAAAGGGAAATCGGCGTCATCTATATTACTCCATGCCCGGCAAAAATCGTATCGATTAAGCAGCCTGCCGAGAAAGGCAAGTCATGGATCGATGCGGCGATTCCCATAAAAGATATATATAACCTCCTGTTACCGGAAGTCATTAAAATTCAACAGGAGGGATATAAGAATGACCCGGAAAAATTTCAATACCCGAAAGCCTGGGGTGTATTAGGTCACTTCTCACAGAATGTGGGTTCGGAAAAAGCGCTTTCGGTAGCGGGTATCGATCATGTCAGGCGAATATTTGACGATATCGAAAGTTCCAAACTTCACAACGTGGATTTTGTCGAGGCCCTGGCCTGTATGAACGGGTGTATCGGTGGTATTTTTTGTGTCAAAGATCCGTATGTGGCACGCCATAATTCCATCCAGATGCAGGAGAAATACGGCCGTCCGGGAGAGTTAGATGAAAAAGAAATTCTAAAAAAATACCGGGACGGCCATTACTTCAAAGAGAAGCCGCTGTTACCGCGAACCACCCGGAATTCCGAGATCGATATCGCCCAATCCATCAAGCAAATGAAAAAAAAGGAGCGCATCTTCGCCAAGCTCCCGCAAAAAGACTGCGGCATCTGCGGCGCGCCTACCTGTGAAACCTTTGCCGATGATTGTGCCCGGGGAGAGGCGGATATTACCGACTGCATTTTCTTTAAGAAATAGTCACAAAAAAATTTATTATTTCGCAACTATCCAGTTTTGGGAAAGAGAGCAGACGAGTCGGATTCTCCGTTAACCAGCCCCATTCCACGGCAAGGTTAAACATCGTTTTTAAAAAATTTGCCCTCTAAGGCTTCAATTTTTGCCTTATCATAAATCCTCTGGGCAACTTTTTTGTTACTGGTTTTGGTAGACCTGCGAACTTTTTTTCCGTTCACGAATAAGCACATTTGC
>JAGLQA010000251.1 GCA_023137075.1 Candidatus Aminicenantota bacterium | reverse complement strand
CGTTATCCGAGCAGTGAAATTAGGGCGAATACAAAAACCTGACCGAGCCCCTACAGAGGTTCCCAGTCGATCGTAGGGGTGAACCTTGTGTTCATCCGGATTTCTCGGACAGCCCGGTAAATTTTGCAGCAGCGCAAGAATCATGAATAACAGCATTAATAAAACTAATACTATTTTCCTCATTTCCTCCCTCCGCTGTACCCTTTTGTTTTTAAACCTATCTTATCTATTGGCGAAAATTCTTCGCTGCCGGTTATTTTTGGATCCGGACAGACTGCCTTGTGAACCCTACCGGCGCCGTTTTTTTCTAAAATCTCGCTTTTTTGTTTCATTGTAATAGTATTATAGAACAATATTACAATTTTGTCAACAAAAAATTTTTTTTATAGGAACACGAATTTTGATTCGTCTAAGAGGGATTCTCCATCGTACCGGTAGCAAACCAACTGCCCGCCCCGGGCCACACTATAATCTACGCAGGCAGTGTGTCCGGATAAAAGCCGAGGCTTGCCGGTAAACCAGTAATGACCGAAAAAAACCGGTGTTTTATCATCCGGTTTTTCAGCGTTCTCTTTTTTTATGTCTTCCAGTATATGGTCCGGAATTTTTACTTTTTTTAGTTTCTGCAGCGAATTTTCGTTGATCCGGGTGACCTGGTCATAGGTTTCGGCATTTTCCCGCTGCTCTTTCGGCAGCCACCACTTCACCCTGACCTTCCGGCGCAGGCAGCCGTCCTTATCTACTATCCCCGGATGATCCTCCGGTAGATATATTTCTTTTCCTTTTAACAGGGTCTCCACCGCCTCGAACTCCGCGGTTCCCTCTTTTACCGATAGAACCAGGAAATCTTTCGTGAGCCTACCTGAGCTGTCTCTTATTTTATTATTTTTGATCCACTCCACGGCATCGCGGTCCCAGCAGGCATGAACAACCCGGATACCGGCAACTTCAATAAGCAAGGGCAGGCGGCTGAACCAGTCTAAGTACATTTGCCACTCCTCGATGCCCTTTTCTCCTCTAACTGCGATCTCGTCCAATACCTGCTGATGCTGCCGGAGATTTTTTTCACTGTGCCTTCTTAAATACTGCTCCTTATCATTCCGGGTGTGGTAGCAAAGGGCATTATATTCATGGTTGCCTACTACGATCAGGGCCTGTTCGTTGTCGACCATAGGTTTAACGATTGCCAGGGCCGCGAAGTTTGCTGTTCCCCGGTCGATCAAATCACCAACGAAAATCGTCTGTCTGCCTGGGTGCCTGAAGCAGCCCTGCTGCTCTGAATATCCAAGTTTTAATAGTAGTTTTCGCAGCTTCCCGGCGTGGCCGTGGATATCACCGATAATATCAAAATGTGCTGCCATTTGCTTTTATGCCATTACATTGCGGTGTAGATCAACATATATTTTTCCCCTATTTTTAGGTGGGTCCGTTTTTCGAGTAGTGCCTTGAAAAACGATTATATCATGATTGGTTATTGTTAACAAGGGCAAACCGAAAATATAGGAATAATAAGGATTTTTAGGTTTTGATGGGGATTTTAGCTGCCGATTTTTCCAATTGCAAAAAATATGGAGTTGTGATATAATTCTCTTTCATTTGTCGGGGATGGCTATTATTTCTCGCATATAATTGGTCTAGCCTCCAAATGAAACTAAATTAGGAGGTCAAAATGCAGACCAATAAGCTTTATGTAGGTAACCTGAATTATAGTACAACCCATCAAGATGTGGAAGATTTATTTGCAAATTATGGAACGGTACTTAATGTGAAATTGCTCGAAGGTAAAGGTTTTGGCTTTGTCGAGATGTCTACCCAGGAAGAAGCGGAAGCGGCCAAAGAAAAATTGGATGGAACCGACTTCAAAAGCCGGAATCTAAGGGTTGCCGAAGCCCGCCCTCAGACCGATCGCCGAGACGGCGGCGGCGGCGGCGGCGGCCGGGGAGGCCGGCGTGGTGGCGGCGGCGGCGG
>JAGLQA010000250.1 GCA_023137075.1 Candidatus Aminicenantota bacterium | reverse complement strand
GGTGGACGACGCTATTAATAATCATATTTAGACAGCAGATCGTTTTAAATCAAAATTAATTCGGACTCAAATCCCTACAAGTGTGTGGCGCTGCTTTTGATTATCAAAAATAAAACCCTTAGAACACGTGAACAAAAAATTCACGGGATTGGGTATTATTTTTTTAAATAACCGGTCAGGGTGCGGTAAAAAGCAGCTTCATCTTGCGTCAGGAGCGAGAGATGTTTTTCCAGAATGGCGGACTCCTTGCGTTTTAAAGGGCCCGAAAGAGATGCTTCAACCCCTTTCTTCTCTATGTTGTGCAGGGTTTGCTTAATCAACGGGAGCATGATGCGGATGTCATATTTCCTATCCCTTCTGGTGCGGCCACACTTTTCTAGTTGACTTTCCGCAAATTTCAAGATTGAGATAAGGAAATTCGAAGAGGAGACCGCGGCGATATGGAGGTGGTTTTTTTCCTCTTTATTTACAAAAAGAATATGGGCCTCCAGCTTATCGGCAATCTCTTGCGCTACTTGTAGGGCCCGGCCGTCTCCTTCGGCCAGGAAATAAATACCCTTGAAAAGATCGGTCTCCGGGTAAAAACCCACAAAGGTCTGCAGGGGTGAGAAAGATGCGGTGAAACCGCCCTTCTCTTTGATAGGGCGCAATTGATCCGAGGTAAGCGAATTCGACGTATGAAAAAAAACTTTCCCCGCCGGATCGGCCTGCCGGGCGATAAGGTCCGCTGCCTCACCGATTTGTGACTCCCGGGTGGTTAGGAATATAAAATCAGACTCTTGAACGATTAAGCCGATATCCCCGCTCAACCGGGAAGCAAAATAATCGTATTTTGCTTTCTTATAGATATATCTAAAATCATATCCTTTTTTAGCCAAAGAATTGATTAAATTCAAACCTACATTACCGGCGCCAACCAGGGAAAAACGTTTCACTCAATCCTCGAATATTTTCAACCACTGATCGATTTCACTGTCCGAAAGCCTGGCATTGATCCGTTGCTGGTTACTTTCCTTTATTCCCTGGACCCGGTAATAGCGCTTGAGTTCATAATGGAATTGGGTTGAATTAATGATACGCGCGCCCTTCTTCCTGGCATAGGATTTTAATTCCCGGTCGGAAGTCACCAACACTACATCTTTAAAATAGGTATAGCGGTTTAATATCCGCTTTATCTCATCATCCGCCGAATCGCCGTATCTCGGGTAGACAACGGTAAGTTTTTCGTTGAGGGGCTGCTTGTGTAAGACACCGTCCGGTTCACCGTCAAAAACAATAATCACGCTTCTCTTCTTACTTTGCTGGTACTTCCGAACGATTTCCAGGATTTTTTTTCGCGCCCCCGGGTCTTCGAGGGCAATATCGGTGGAACTTCCGATCAAATTGTTGCCGTCTATGATGTAAGGCATTTATAACTCGACAGACTCTCCCGGTTTGATAATTAAAATCTCGCTCGCATCTTTTACCAGTTTTTTTAATTCTTCAGGTGAGGATTTTACCAGGGGGAAGGTATCGTAATGGATGGGTACTATTTTCGGTATCTTTAACAATTCCACCGCTTTGGCAGCCAGGCGGGGGGTCATATTAAACCTGCCGTCTATGGGAAGAAAACCAATGTCGGGGGTATACATCTCGCCAATCAGTTCCATCTCTTTGGTAAGACCCGTGTCCCCGGCATGGTAGATTTTTTTGCCATCCATTTCGACAACCACGCCTACCGCGGTGCCGCCCAATCCACCGGTATGAAAAGCCGGCACCATCGAAACGGCCACACCTTCAACCTCAACCGTACCGCCCACGTTCATGGCTTCCGCTTTGATCCCTTTCTGCGCGGCAGCATCGGCAATTTCATAGAACGATACCAGCGTTGCGCCTGTTTTCTTGCAAATTTGATGCGCGTCACCTAAATGGTCACCGTGGTCGTGGGTGACGACCACGAAGTCCGCTGTTTTTACGTCCTCCAGGCCGATAGATGAAACCGGGTTTCCCGTTATAAAGGGATCGATAAAAACTGTTTTACTCCCTTCTAATTTTATAGCTGCATGGCCGATCCATGTGATTTTCATGTTATCCTCCTTATTTCGTCATCCGGGCGGCCAGCTCATTAGCCTGCCGCCTAATACATGTAAATGCGTATGGAAGACAGACTGGCCGGCGCCTATCCCGGTGTTTATCACCAATCTATAATGTTTTAAACCGACTTTTCCGGCTACTTCTTTTGCCACGGTAAACAGGCGGCCGATCAATAATTCATCATCCATCTCTTTTACCGAATCGTAATGATCGATGGGAATAACCAGGATATGGGTCGGAGCCTGGGGATTGGTATCGTTGAAGGCCACGACTTTATCATCCCGGTACAACAACCTGGTATTGACTTCGCCTTTCGCGATCTTACAAAAAATGCAGTCACTCATTGCCTACTCCTACTATTTTTATGTCTGCGCCCAGGGCCTGTAATTTTTGCGGCATGTTTTCATAACCCCGCAGCAATTGGTAGGAATTCGCCACCACGGTTTCACCTTCCGCGATTAGACCGCCCAATACGAGGGCCGCGGAAGCCCGTAAATCGGTGGCTGTGATTCCCCTGCCCGCCAGGTCTGTTTTTCCCCGTATGATCGCCGTATCGCCGACGATCTTTATGTCCGTCCCCAATTTATTTAACTCTAAGGCGTGTTTGAACCTGTTATTGAATATGTTTTCTTTTACCCGGGAAAGGCCGTGAGACTGGGTTAACAGGGTGGTTAATTGGGCTTGTAGATCGGTGGGGAATCCGGGGAAGGGCCGGGTTTCGACATCAACCGGGCGAAGGCCGCCATTAGAGCTCACCCGTATACTATTTTCATCCACTTCGAGATTTACCCCCATCTGTTTCAGTATGTCGAGTAAGCTGTCGATATATTCGGGAACAGCATTCTCGATAACTATTTCATTACCCGTAAAAGATCCGGCAATGACGTAGGTTCCCATCTCGATGCGATCGGGAATGACGGTATGAACGGCGCCTGTCAGCGTGGATTTCCCCTCTATTCTCAGGATATCGCCGTTTATACCTTCGATATCCGCGCCCATTTTTGATAAAAGGTCGATCAGGTCCCCGATCTCGGGTTCCAGGGCGCAGTTCTTGAGAATCGTCGTACCTTCGGCAAGTGCGGCAGCCATTAACAGGTTCTCCGTACCGGTCACGGTTTTCCAGGGAAATTCATACTCGATCCCCTTTAACGGGCCGGTGGTTTTCGCGATGATATGTCCGTCTTTTACGTCTATTTCCGCGCCCATTTTCCGGAGCCCATCTAAATGAAAATTGATGTTCCGGTCGCCGATGGAACAACCTCCGGGAAGCGATACCCTGGCGTACCCGTCTCGCGCGACCAGGGGGCCTAAAATTAAAATAGAGGCACGGGATGTTTCCGTTTCCACGATATTCCGGGGTACCGGGCTTGAGCGTATTTCCGGGATCTTTATCTTGATGGAGTTGGCTGAGAATTTCCCCTCTGCCCCGATATTTTGCAGGGTCTTGTACATTACCTTGATATCTTCGACCCGGGGCACTTCGGAAAATTCGAACTCGCCGCTGCTCAGGATAACGGCTGCCAATTCGGGAAGGGCGGCATTTTTAGCGCCGGAAATCCTGACGCTGCCGGAAAGTGCTTTCTTCCCTTTGATTAAAATTTTTATATTGCCCATATTGATGTTGTTCATTGATTCCCTATTATATAAATATTTCGAGCTATTTTCAAGTATTTCTACAGTAAATCGGCAATTCCGTTATTGTCTATTTAGAGGGTCACCCCCCAAATTTCCCATCAAACTTAGTCTGGGCGGCCGCAAGGGCACGCCCCTACAGGGTTTCATAAGATGAACAATTTTTGTAGGGGCAGGGCTTGCCCCTGCCCAATTTCATTGAAAAAGTAGAAATAACACGGGTTTTGAGATTTTGATGGGAATTTGGCGCCTGTCCGGGGGTTGAATTGGGAGACTATTTTTTGTACAATATATAATGAGTTACAATAAAAATGAACCTGCAAAAATGAATGTGTGCCCTGAAATTGTTGCTGGAAGCAGTACAAACGCTTCCGGGAGGGAAAAATGAGGATAAAAGTAAACCGGGATAATTGCACCGGCTGCCACCTATGCCGGCAGGTTTGCGCGATCCGGCACTATAACGAGATCAATCCGAAAAAAGCGGCCCTGCGGATCGAAGCAAAATTTCCCGACCCGGGGAAATATCGACCCGTTGTCTGCTCCCAATGCGGCAAGTGTGCGGAAGTGTGCCCGGAGAATGCGATTAGCCAAAATGATATCGGCGCTTATATCGTTGATAAAGAGAAATGTATCAACTGCGGCGAATGTGTTGCCGCCTGTCCCCTGGGGGTGGTTTTCCAACACCCGGACTTAGACCATGTGATCATATGCGACTTCTGCATGGAGTGCACGCGCGTATGTAACACCGATGCCATCGTAAAATGGGACAAAGGAGGTGCGAAATGAATAATGGACTCGCCGGAATAACACTGCGCGTTAATCTCACCACCGGTGAGATTCGGCGGCTGCCGACGGATGAAGAATTGTTCCGCCGGTGTTACGGCGGCCGCGGTGTGATCGCAGAGATTCTCTATGACGAAGTTCCCCGTGATGCCGATCCCTTAGGGCCGGAAAACGTGTTCATCATGAACGCCGGGATCATGAGCGGCTGCTTTATACCGGCAGGCGCGAAAATCGAATTCGGTTCCATCTCACCCCTGACCAACGGGCATGGCGATTCCAATATGGGCGGACATCTTGGCCCGGAACTGAAGTATGCCGGCTACGACATGGTTATTTTTACCGGCATGTCGGCAAAACCCGTTTTTCTTTATATAGATAACGACACCGTGGAATTGCGCGACGCGTCCCGGTACTGGGGCATGGGAGCTTTGGACTGCGAAGTGCAGCTCAAGAAGGATCTGAGCGAAGATTTCCAGATCGCCACTATCGGCCCTGCCGCGGAAAATGGAATCCTATTCTCCTGCATAAGCCACGATTACGGCCGCCAGGCCGGCAGAACCGGTCAGGGTACGGTAATGGCCTCGAAAAAATTAAAAGCTATAGCTGTTCGCGGCAACCGCTCCCTTCGCGTACACGATCTCGACGCCCTGACAAAGCAGGTATCGGATGTCATCTTCCGCACCCAAAACCATCCCAATATGGAGCCCTGGCAGAAGTACGGCACGGCATTTTTCCTGCGGTGGTCCAACGACAATGGCGTTATGCCCACCCGTAACTTTCAAACCACCCACTATGAACATATCGATAAAATCGACGGCGACCAATTGATTGAAAAATGCCTTATCACGCACAAAGCCTGTTTCGGCTGTTGGATGAACTGCGGCAAGTACACGAAAGCCGTGATTCCCGGCAAGCCGGAAGTTCATTTAGAAGGTCCGGAGTATGAAACCGGCGCTCTTTGCGGCGCGAATATCGGCATGATGGATATCAACCATGTGGCCTACATTAACTGGATGTTAGATAACGCGGGCATGGACACCATGTCCGGCGGCGGCGTGATCGCCTTTGCCATGGAATGTTTTGAAAAGGGTTTTATTACCGAGAAAGACTTAGAGGGGCACACCCTCGAGTGGGGGTCTATCGACGACGTGGAGCATTTCGTTGATATGGTGACCCACAGGCGCGGCATCGGCGACTGGTTTGCCGGGGGAACCAAACGGGCCGCTCAAAAGATCGGCAAAGGCAGTGAGAAGTTTGCCATGCAGGTAAAAGGCCAGGAGATGTCCGGTTACGACGGCCGTTGGGCGCCCGGCATGATGCTTTCTTATATGACCGCGGATATCGGCGCTCATCACAACCGTTCCTGGACCATTACCGTGGATATGGCGGAAGGCAGGGAAAAGATCGAAGGCCGGGCTAAGATAGTCGTTTACCTGCAGCATGTCCGCCCGCTTTTCGATTCCCTATGTGTCTGCCGGCTATTCTGGGGTGAATTGGATATTACCCCTGAAGACATCATCGCGTCTCTCAACCATATCACCGGTTGGAACGTCTCGGTTGCCGACGCGCTGCGCACCTCGGAGAGGACCTGGAACCTGACCCGCTGTCATTATCTCGAACGCAATAAGGCAGCCGGACGCACTTTTGATTATCCCCCGGCCCGTTCCTGGGAAGACAAAATATTGAGCGGCCCCGGCAAGGGAAAAGGAGTAACAAAAGAGCAGGTCGAACAGATGCTGGACGACTATTACGCGGCCAGGGGCTGGGACAAGAAGGGCAATCCTACCCGGGAGATTCTCGAAGATTTAGGAATCGGGTTTGCCGCCGAAAACCTAAAGAAAATCGGTTTACTTGGCGAGCCCATCCCCGGAGGTATTCCCCCCGTCCGCGGCGAGAGGTACAAACCCAAAGCGTTTTAAAAATAGTATCCTGTAAAACAGGGTGCGATGACGGCCACCCCTAATGCCCTGCTATCCCGTGGGGGACTTTTTCACCGGCTGTAACCCGGATGGGCAGCTGGTTCGCCTGCGGCGGCAGGGGACAGGTGGCAAAGGGCGAAAACGCGCAGGGCGGGTTAACAGCCATATTAAAATCAATCAACGTGCGACCATTTTCACCGGGTTGTTTTACAGATAAGAAACGTCCGCCTCCGTAGGTTTCCACCGTGTTTGTTTCGTCTCCAAAAACAAGAAACAGGTCGCCGGCGCCGCCAATAGGGGTTAAGCGGTGGGTTTTTCCATATATTTCGAATACCAGGACCCCGGGCGCGGGAGAATCATTCTCCGTACCCAATACGGTGGGAACTTTTATCATACGCGGCTTTTCAAAGCGCTCCAGCACAGCCTCCACGCACCACTTCGGATCTATGGAGAAGGTATCGATCTTGTGCAATTTGTCGATGCGGGGATGCCCGGAGTCCCGCAGCCGAACGCCTAAGCGGTCGCCCCGCTTGATGATCAACCAACTCAGCGAACCCGAACTCAGAATCGTGGGTTCACGCTCCGTATCGTTTTTCAGCGGAATTTCAAAAACCACTTCACTGCCGTGCATGATTATCTCGCCCTGTGCCGCTAAAAAACGAACTTGCCCGTTTTCAAAGATAAACGAGCCGATGCGGGCCGGCGCTTTGACGTCCGTTATGA
>JAGLQA010000025.1 GCA_023137075.1 Candidatus Aminicenantota bacterium | reverse complement strand
GTGGCAGACCGAAACCGGCGGTATTTTAATCTCCGCCTTACCCGGCTCCCATACGCTTAAGCCCGGTTCGGCCATCAAACCTTTCTTCGGTGTGGAACCGATTATACTTAGAGACGATTACAGCGAATGTAACCCCAATGAAGGCGGTAAACTGTGTATCAAAAAACCGTGGCCCGGTATGTTCCGTACCATGTGGGGCGCTCACGATCGCTTCATCGATGTTTACTTCACCATGTTCAACGATCTTTATTTCACCGGTGACGGCTGCCGGAAGGACAATGACGGCGACTACTGGCTGATGGGCCGGGTGGATGACGTTGTCAACGTGTCCGGTCACAGGATCGGCACTGCCGAGGTTGAAAGCGCCTTAGTCAGTCACAAAAAAGTAGCGGAAGCCGCTGTTGCCCCGATGCCCCATGAAATCAAGGGTCAGGGCCTGTACGCCTTTGTCACCTTAGTTGAAGGCGTCCCGGAAAGCGAAGAGCTTCGCAAGGAATTGGTCAAACACGTCCGCGCTGAGATCGGCCCCATTGCCGCTCCCGACAAAGTCCAGTTTGCCCCGGCGCTGCCCAAGACACGTTCCGGTAAAATTATGCGCCGTATCCTGAGAAAGATTGCTGAAAACGCGACGGACCAGATCGGTGACACCTCCACGTTGGCCGACCCTTCCGTGGTAGAAAAACTTGTTGAAGATTCAAAAACGTTATAATCGAATATCACAACCTATCCTTGAACGTATGAAGACTACACAGTAGGTAAACGTGATAAGTGATAGATCATTTAGCCCGGTACGCCGCCCGGTGTACCGGGCTAATTTATTTGTATATATTTCACAGGGGGAACACCTGTTCCCATCCCGTAAAGACAGCCAAAAAAAATCAGGTATAAAAGAAAAACCCGTTTTTTCCCCTGCCTTTATGAGAAAACTTTTTAAAAAAACAATAGGAGGTCACGTCAAATGAGTGAACAAAAAACAATGAACCGCTGGATGGTTGTCGTCGGTGCGGTTCTCATTCAACTTTGCCTTGGTGCCATTTACGCATGGAGCGTTTTTACCAAACCCCTGGTGGAAGCCGGGTGGTCTAAAGCTCAGACGCAAGGTGTTTTCGCGGCGGGATTGGCAACCTTTGCTATTATTATGGTTCTCGCCGGCCGTATAATGCCCAAATTTGGGCCCCGCATGGTAGCCATGGCCGGTGGTGTTGTATTAGGATTGGGCTATATCCTCGGCGGACTGATCGGAAAAACCGATTTTATCGGTTTATTCATCCTGATCGGTATCGTCGGCGGCGCCGGTATCGGACTGGCTTATGTCGTACCCATTGCCGTGGGTATGCGCTGGTTCCCGGATAAGAAAGGTCTCATTACCGGGTTGGCTGTTGCCGGTTTCGGTTTCGGAGCATTATTGTGGGTTAAACTTGCCGGTTCCTGGGGGCATTTAATTGCCAACCAGGGGTTGAGCATGACCTTTGTTATCTATGGAATTGTGTTCCTTGTGGCCGTTGTCATCGGCGGCATATGGATGAAATTCCCACCGGAAGGCTGGAAACCCGAAGGCTATACACCGCCGGAGCCGGTTAGCGGTAAAGCTGCCGGTGCAGTTGACTTTAAAAGCGGTGAAATGTTAAAGACCCCCCAATATTATATGATTCTACTCACCTTCGTATTCGGCGCCAGCGCCGGTTTGATGTGTATCGGCCTGATGAAACTCTTTCCCATGCAAGCCTTACAGGCGAATGGAATGGATTTGGCAGCCGCGAGTGCTGTCGCCGGCACTGCCATGGCCATTTTCTTCTCACTGGCAAACGGTATCGGCCGGATCGCCTGGGGAGCTATTAGCGACAAATTGGGACGGAAACTTTCCATCACCCTGATGATGGGTATCCAGGGTATCATCGTTATCCTCTTCCAGTGGATAGCCGGAACCCCGGTATTACTCTATGTTGGCGCCACGTTGATCGGGTTTAATTTCGGTGGTAACTTTGCCCTCTTCCCCACCATTACAGCCGATACCTTCGGAACAAAATTCGTGGGACAGAATTACGGCTGGGTATTCCTGGCTTATGGTGTCGGAGGTATTTTCGGTCCCATGCTGGGTGGAAAACTCGGTGACATGGGTAACTTCCCGCTGGCCTTCACCATCTGTGGAATCCTGTGCTTAGTGGCAGCAGGAATCATTTCCATGGTGAAAGTCCCTCAAAAAAAATAATTAGGAGAATTGATTAAATGAAGATATTTAAGACTACGATATTGATTACTTTAATGCTCAGCCTGACCGGGCTGGGCTTATTCGCAGGCGGCACTATTAGCGCCAAACCATACGGATATGTAAAATTGGATGCTATTTATGATACGGGACTCGGTCACCCCGGCAATTACATCTTCTGGGCCAAAGACCCGGGAAACAGCGACGGTGCATTTCATCTAACCGCCAATCAAACCCGCGTCGGCCTGAACCTGAAAGGAATCAGTTTCGGTAACTTTAATGTAACCGGCAAGGTTGAAATTGATTTCCATGCCGGAAACTCCGAGAACAAAGCCTACAATTTCATGCGCCATGCTTTCATGAAAATATCAAACGGTACTTTTTCCGTCATCGCAGGGCAAACATCGGATATTATCAGTCCGTTGGTCCCATCCACCCTGAACTACACCGTAGCCTGGGCTGCCGGTAATATCGGTTACCGCCGGCCCCAGCTTGCCTTCAAACAGGAATTCAAAACCGGTAAAAACGTATTTACCATCCATGCCGGTATCACCCGGACCATAACCGCCGATTACGACGGTGACGGAGTCAATGACGGTATTGCCGCCGGTTTCCCCACTGTCCAGGCACGGATCGGAGGTAAATTTGCGTTGGGTTCCGGCAGCTTGCAGATCGGGTTTTCCGGTCACACCGGCAAGAGCAAGGGCCTGGTAGACTATGACTCCAGCTCGATCAATTTCGATTTCTTGTTAGTGATGAAAAAATTCAAACTCGTTGCCGAATACTTTACCGGAAAAAACTTAGGTATTTATCTCGGCGGCATCATACAGAATGTAAACGTGGCAACCACCGAAGAGGTTAATGCCAAAGGATTTTTCGTAAATGTCGTGGCCGCCCTGTCTAAGAAAGTAGATGTAAGTGTTGGTTACGGTATGGACGACCCGGATGATGCCAATCTCTGGGATGGCGCCCGCGCAAAGAATGCGGCGACCTTCGGTAATTTCATCATTAAACTTTCCCCCTCTGTAAAGGTTGGCCTGGAAATCTCCAACTGGGTTACCGATTACCTGAACCAGGATCAACAGAAGACCCTTCGATTCCAGCATTCCTGGATTTTTACTTTCTAATCCCGGCCCTACTGAAAATCACTTTCTGTTTTTAAATAAACAGTTTTAAAGGCGTGAGAAGTAACTTCTCACGCCTTTTTTTTTATCCACCTTTTTTTTAAATCTGTGTAAATCCGTGTGAACCCTTGGCTAAAAGCAGAATTCCTTTACAAATCTTTTTGCATCTTTTTGCTATTGACATTTTTAAAATGGAATGGTAATGTTTTTATGCGAGGATTAAAAAGAAATGGCTGAAACAATAATGCAACGAAAACGAGAAGAGATGAGGAGGGAATTTTTACGGCTAACTCCATTGCAGCGCATCTGTAAGATGAACGCTGTTTTCAACGACATAATTGCACTTAAAGCCAAAACGAAGGGAGTCCCGGAATATGAAATCTATAGAAGATACATTGAGGCTCGTTAATAATATTGTTGAAAAACTGCGTAAATTTTGTTCAGTCGATATAGCTCTCGCGGGTGGATACGCCGTGATCTCACACGGAGTCGGCAGGACCACCGCGGATGCGGACTTTTTTTTATACTCCAACATTATTAAAGAAAATTCGGTTAAGTTTTTCCAATTTCTAAAAAAAGCAACTCCAGCTAACTTTAAAATAAAAATAATCGAAGGCAGTACAATGCACGATGATCCCTTTCCCTATGATATTGCTTTTCTTACCGATAAAACAGGGGAATATCCCCGGATCGATTTCATTATTGCCCGCTACAAATGGGAATTAGAGGGAATAAAATCCTCGAAATCCCTGGAAGATATCCCATTCCCGGTTTTACCGATTCCTTATCTTATCGCCACCAAATTAAAAGCCGGGGGGCCAAAAGATGATTTCGATGTGATCGAGTTGTACAAATTCCTATCCGAAAAGGAGAAAAAAAAAACAGCCGAACTGGCGGCACTCATCAGGCGGGACAGAAAATTAGCTGCACTATTGAAACGTGATAAAGAGAGGGCAGAAGCAGAAGATCAAAGCCAATTGATTTGAAGAATGACAAAAAGTTGTTGACAAAAAAAACTTCATGATTGATCACCTATTCTTCGATTCCGACTATTTATTATTTCCCTCTATAACGCCATGCCTTATTGTCAAAAAAAAGAGTTGCGAAACTGTTTTTTTGATGTTATCATAATTCAATGAATGAACTGGACCTATTAAAGCTTGTTACCGGTCGCCTGAACGATGCAGGAATCGATTATATGCTTAGTGGTTCCGTAGCATTAACTTTTTACGGGAAACCCAGGATGACCCGTGATATCGATATCGTGATTATGATTCCACTGCAAACGGTCGATAGATTCGTCAAACTTTTCGAACCGGATTTCTATATCGACAAAGATATGGTAGTAGATGCCATTAGAAATCAATCCATGTTTAACATCATTCACCTGGAAACAGTTATTAAAGTTGACTTCATTATTCGCAAGAACCGGGAATATAGAATCCTGGAATTCAACAAAAGAAAGAAAATGAAACTTGAAGACCAGGAAATTTCGGTAGTTTCGCTTGAAGACCTTATTATTTCAAAGCTTTATTGGGCAAAGGATAGTTTTTCAGAGATGCAGATAAAAGATATCGTTAGCCTGATAGACCTGGACTTTGACATGGATTATGTGGAGAAATGGTGCGCCAGTTTAGGTTTGGATTCGATTTTAAGGAGGGTTCTTGATGAAAGACACAAGTGAGAAGATGGAGAGAATTTATAACGAAATGATGATGAAAAAAACTCCCGAAGAAAGAGTCAAAATGTGTTTTTCCATGCTGAACACCGCAAGGCGAATCGTTTTATCCACCATTAAGGATAAAAAAAACTGGCGGAAAGAGATGTTTTTGCGCTTTTACGGTGATGAATTCACCCCGACCCAAAAAGAAAAAATCCTCCGCGCCCTGAAAAATTTCTCATAAAAAAGCGGGGCAAAAACTTTTGCTTAACCCCCGATTTGCCAATTCTGTTTGGTTTTGCAGCAGGTGCCGTGCTCCGGCTTTCTCAATATGGCTTCCCGGAGACTGCCTGCTATGTCATCAGAATCAATGTCGTATTCTTCATCGGAAAAAAGACAGGGTTTCAGCTTGCCGTTGGCTGTTACCCGGATGCGGTTGCATTCACTGCATGACAGGGGCCGCTCAGCCCGGTACTTCTTGTTAATACTGTCTAAATCCGTCAACGAGTAGTGATTGATCCGCTGCAGCAAAAGCCCCTTCTTTTCACAGAATTTTTCCATGGCCCGCACGTCTTCTTTCGCCTCATTAAACCCGGGGATAATGACCATATTAATCTTCGTGTTTTTAAACCCGGCAGCCAGGGCTGCATTAATACCGCGAAGAACATGACTGATATCCCCTACCCTGGTAATACTTTTGTACTTTTTCGGATCAATGGTATCTAACGATATGTTCAGCCTGTTTATCCCGGCATCTTTTAATTCGACTGCCATTTCCCCCAACAAAACCCCGTTGGTTGTCATTACCAATTCACAAACACCGGGGGTGGCTCTTAAACCGCGGACAAGGTGGGATATGCCTTTTCGCACCAAAGGTTCGCCCCCGGTTAGCCGGACTTTGTTGATGCCTAGCTTCACGGCTGCCTTGACCAGGGCCAGGATATTTTCATAAGAAATGATGTCATGATGAGACTTCAGGAAGATTCCCTCTTCGGGCATGCAATAACTGCATCTCAGGTTACACCGGTCGGTTACCGAAATCCTGATATAATTAATCTCTCGCTCAAACCTGTCTAACATCGACTGTACTCCCTTTTAATACTTCATTTACTCCGACGGGTATTTGCAGCAGGCCGTTCGCTTTTGCTAACGCGTAAATATGAGCGGAACCGTGATACTCGACAACCTCGACAAAACCTTCGCCAAACTTCACCGGAACGAAAGCGGTGCGCCCGCTTTTCTTTCGTTTAAAATCATGCTTCATAACCGCTTTATTAAATGGGGGTTGATAATCATATCCCATCATCCGGTAAAGGAAGGGTTTCACAAAAATTTCAAAGATCACGAAAGTCGAGACAGGGTTTCCGGGCAGCCCGAAAAACACCTTGTCACCTTTGACTCCGAAAACAGTGGGTTTCCCCGGCTTGATGGCTACTTTCCGAAAGTAAAGCTTTACTCCCAATTTCACCAGAATCCCGGGAACATAATCGTAATCTCCCATGGAAACCCCACCGGATATTATCACCACATCACATTTTTTAAAGAGCCGGGTGACCTGTTTCCTGATTCCCGCTTCGTCGTCTACAGCAATACCGCCATATTCAACATCCGCCCCGACCTGGCATAACTGGGCGGAAAGGGAATAGGCATTACTATTGTAAATCTGGCCG
The DNA here is from genome assembly GCA_023137075.1 of Candidatus Aminicenantota bacterium. Classification (GTDB taxonomy): domain Bacteria; phylum Acidobacteriota; class Aminicenantia; order UBA2199; family UBA2199; genus JAGLQA01. The sequence goes on along the minus strand of JAGLQA010000025.1, from coordinate 8,482 downwards.
CTTTCCAATTCCCGGCCGGGTTCCACAATCTCCGAACCGGTGGTCAATATTCCCACCAGCGGCTTTTTATATACCGGGACAGAGGCCAATCCCAACGATGCAAAAATCGCCACTTCCTGGGGACGGATGAGTACCCCGGCTTTTAAAACGGTGTCGCCAATCTTTACATCCTCTCCTTTCCGGCACACATTTTTTACGCTTTCTTCTTCCACGATGTGCATATAACCGTCTCTCTCCGCCGTGATTTCCCGTTTAATAACCCGGTCCGCCCCTTCAGGCAGCATGGCGCCGGTCATAATTTTGGCACATTCGCCTTTTCTTATTCCCTCGCCCGGGATATCGCCGGCTGCGATGGTTTCAATAATCTTATATCGCTGCGAATCATCTTTCGAGGAGAGCGCAAAACCGTCCATGGCCGACTTATCAAAGGGGGGCATGTTTATTTGTGATACAATATTTTTCGCCAATACCCGGTGCAATGAATCCGGCAGCGGCACTCTCTCTATTTTGGGCTTAAGGTCAATATCATTTACTATTTTTTCCGCATCTTTAATGGGTATCATTTTTACTCCTCTAATGCTTGAATACTTTTATGGAAGAGACCTTAAAGGTAGCCCACATGGGGTCGCCGGGTTTGATATTCAACTCTTCTTTCGATTTCCTGGTTATGTCCACACTCAAGTCAATGCCTATATCAAGCACAACTTCGACAAGAGATGAACTGTTTATGACATCTTTCACTGTGCCGCGAAATGAATTCCGTGCCGAAGATTGGAGTCTGCGCTTCGAGATAATGATATCATCGGAAAGGATGGCGATATAAGCAAATTCGGCATCGTCTAAGGGGACAGCGACAGAGACACCCATAAGATCGATCAGACCCTTCTTTACTACACCGCCAAACACATTGCGGTAACCTAAAAAATCGGCGATCTCTTTGTTCCCGGGATTATTAAACACATCATCGGGCTTGCCGCACTGCACAACCCGGCCGTTTATCAGGATGGCAAGCCGGTCCGCCAGGGTCAGGGCTTCTTCAAAATCATGGGTGACATGAATAAAAGTAGCCGCCGTTTTTTTGTGCAAATCCAAAAACATAGAACGGGTTTTGATCCTTAAATTCCTGTCCAACGCTGCCGTGGGTTCATCAAGCAGTAAAAAACGGGGCGAAACGGCCATGGCCCGGGCTATGGCAACCCGCTGTTTCTCACCACCGGACAAATTCACCACATCCCGGTCTAAAAGATGCTCGATACCATACCGGACAGCCAGACCAGCGACCAGAGTTTTGATATCCTCTTTCGGCATTTTCTTGACTTTTAACCCGTAAGCGATGTTTTCGGCAGCGCTTAAATGGGGAAAAAGCATGTAATCCTGGTAAATAAAACCGATCTTCTGCCGGTCCACCCCGGATATTTCACCGGTATCGGGCTTTATCAGGCCGGCAATCAGTTCTAATATTAAGGTCTTTCCGGCTCCGCTGGGCCCCAATATCACAAAATACTCACCTTCCTGTATTTCTAAGTTTATATCCCGCAGCACGAATTGTTTAAAATGTTTGTTTATTTTTTGCAATTTCAGGTTCATCGTTTCTTATCTTCAAAAATTCTAACAATTACAAAAATAGCCAGACTGATCAATATCAACAATGCCGTAACCGGCAGGGCATACTTCAAGCCAAAATTCTGAAACCTCTCAAAAATAAGCACCGGGGCAGTTACCGGGTGATAGGCCAGGATTACCACTACGCCGAACTCGGAAATCCCCCGGCCCCACATCATGATGGAACCGGAAATCACCGATTTCTTCACCATCGGCAGACTGACGGTTAAGAAAGCTTTCCAGGGCGTGGCCCCTAAGGTAATGGCAGTCTTTTCATACCTTTCATCGATCAATTTAAAACCTTCCTTGGCCGCATTCACTAAGAAAGGCACAGATACAAAAAACATTCCCAAAGAGATGGCAATCTCGGTTCCGATTATTTCGATACCGCTCATCTTCGAAAACCAGGAATTCCTGCCCAAGACAGTGAGCAGGGCGATTCCGGCAGCAGTGTGGGGGATAATAACCGGCAAATCGATAATACCTTCGATAATCTTTTTCCCTTTGAAATCGTTCCGGGCCAGAATATAAGCCAGGGGCACACCAAAAAGTAACGCGGCAATGGTAGCCCAGAGGGAAGCCCGCAGCGTTAAAAAAATGGCGGAATAAACCTCGGAATCCTTCGCAGTCTCCACCAGGGTGCCGGGGTCCGCGGCGACGAGCATTTTAAAAATGGGCAGGGCAATAAATATCACCAGCAGGAAACCGAGAAAAGAGAAAATTATTTTAAATTTCATTTTTTTGTCAGCTTGCCTCCAGCGGCCCACCTTAACTTTTATTTATCCGACAAATACCTTCATCGGAAATATTTTTTCAATCCTTCCGGGAGTTTTCCCGGGTTAGCGACGATGGGTGGGAAAATCACAGGTTGACCGTTTTTTTTCATGATTTGCCGTCCCTCTTCGTCCAACACAAAGGCAATAAATTTCGCGCCCCCTGGAGGATTCTTCGCAATATTGGGCAGGGTGATTCCATAGACCATGGGCTCACCTTGCTTTTTGATCCAATCACCGGGTTTTTTACCGGTTACTTTAATTGATGCTTGCCTGTAAAAATCACGCAGAGCGGCTGATTTCAGGTTGATTTCATCCGGGAGTATCACATAAGGCGCCCTGTGCTGTTCGGCCACGCTGCGGTATATAAAAATATAATCGAGCTCCCCGGCTTCCAGCAGGGCAATCAGGTCCACCTCTTTGGGCCGGATATTTTTTTGCGGCATCCGCTCTTTCAATTTATCGTAGAGTCCGGGAACCCGGTAATGTTTCTCCGCCAACTGCATAGTCAGCACTGCCCGGTAACCGCAGGGATCGAAATTGGGGTTGGAATGCCCATATTCGACTCCGGGTTTCAATAAAATATCGAACCAGTTACGTGCATTGATCTTTTCGGCAAAACGGCTTTTTTCTCCATACATTATCACCATCTCATTGGTGGTAAAATCGATACAGAAATCGGCATATTCGGGCATCAGCAGGTTCCGTATGACCTCCGAATCGGCCGAAGCCATCACATCCGCCCGGCGTTTCAGGTCCGTTATCTGCCTGGCGCAAGTGCGGCTGCCATAAGCCTCAAGTGCTACATTAATGTCCGGGTATTTCGTCATGAACGCCTCGGCCATATCTTTGAAGGGAATGGACAGCGAACCGGCATGAAGAACCAGGATTTCCTCTTTTTTTTCATTGCGGCATGCGAAAAGCACCGGCAGCACCAATAAAATAGCGATTAACTTTTTCATAAAGCAAACCTCTTGATTTATCGCATGTTTGGAAAGGGAAACCGTCGCTGTGACCTGACCTATTTCTCCTTTCCAAACACGGGAGGCAAACCCGTTTCCAGGTATACCCTATCGGCTCCGGGGCATAACTTCAGCCTTAGCCCGCAAAGCTCGGAGAAATTTGAATGCTAATAATACCAGAAAAAACCGTTCCGGTCAATTTAGAAAACAATGAATTGCCATAATGCCCGATAGTATCAAAAAAAATATTGATAAAAAAACTCTAAATGGCTTGACAGCAAAGACAATTTTCTTTAATATATCCTTTTATAAATTCAGGATTTAAAAGAATAATGGTCAGATTATATAATTTCAGGAGGTTCACATATGTCTCACGAATTTAAAGGCTCAATTCAGAATGCATTCCGCCCGGAATGTGGTGTCAATATTACGGTAAAAGGGGTGAATGATAAAGTTATACTTGCCCCCAGCGGTTATGCATATGAGTTTGATAAAAAACAGGACGACAAAAAGTTAGCATTTACATTGACCCCCTCATCAGGAGGGACAGAAGGACGTGAAGTCAAAGCTGAAGTGAAGAACGGCAAGGATAAAATCACACCCTCAGACGCAGATTGGCAGGTAGAAATCACGGCTTCCGACAGCGCCAAACCGACTGAGGTTGCCCTGGCAATCACAATAAACATGTAACGAAGAAACCCGGTAGATTAGACGGTGAGCGCTGTTATTCTATCAAAGGCAGTTGTTTATCTATTGCGCCTGAGATGCTGTCCCATTTTTTATTTATTTTTGATTATCAGGTAGAAAGGAACCGTGGTGGCGTTTAAAGCGAGTAGCTGAAAACTTATCCAATTTCCACTGCGGAACGCCGCAATCAGGACATGTGCCTTTGAACCATTTGTTCCGCAACCAGCGAGCCGCCCGGCAGTTCCGGGAATTGTTGACGATAAAGCTTTTATTGCAGTGAGTAGTTATTTTTACCTGCTCCCCTACCCCTTCAACTGCTCTAATGCCATGCAGGAAACCTTTACGCGAAGGCCACAATTTTATCTTATCGATTAATCGTAGTAGTTCTACCCGTTTGCGGTAGTAACGTTTTGCCGGTTTCTTAAGGTTGCTTTTCTCTTTCATGATAATCGAAAATTTATTATATCATAAAATTCGGCAATATATCAACATGCCGAAATGTAATACAATTCCGGAAAGCAATCCGCAGCAATCCGTATGTAATTTGAAAGGTTAACCTTTTACGGCTTCAACAGCCATCACAGCCACCCCGATCTGCAGTGGGTCGTGCAGCAATCTACCGGATATTTTTGTCACAGCCCCCGGTGTTAAACCCAAAGGCAAACCCGGGGCAGCGATAAATGTTAAAGGAGTAATAACTCCTTCGGAAATGATACCTGCCGCATTCGTGGCATCAATAATGAACCGGTATTTAGACAATGCCTGTTTCAGATCTTTCTCGATATTGATCGTTATATTTAATTGTTCGCTTATCTTTTCTCTCAATCCATGGCTGCAGCCGGACAGGGTATCGTAAACCGACACCCTTGCTTTTAAACTGAACAGGTGAAAAACAGCAGCGAACCCCACCGGGCCGCAGCCCAATACCATCACCTTTTCCTCCGCTAATCCTCCGCCCATCAAATCCAGACCGGCCGCGAAACCTTTTCCCGCGGCCGCTGCATTATCCACCACGGAACGATCTTTCAAATTGAGAGCCACAAACCGTTGGTCATCAGCCATGAATAACAGGTGAGCCCCTTTTTCAAAGGCTTCTGCCGTACCGGCCACATCGCTTTGTGTGGTAATAAAAGCCCCGACTCCAATAAACTCCAGGATAGCTTTTACTGTGTGGGAAAAACCGGTAATCGCACCCCGGCCACTGGTAATAGGCACCACTGCCGCCGGCGTAGTGGAAAGAATCCGGCGTATCTCTTCCTCCTTTACGCCCACCGCGTGACAGGCAATACCTGTCAATGTGCAGCCGGTCTTGCGCAGCAATTCGTCATCATACTGCCGCAATTGTTTTTCAATATCTTTAATATCATCAACTTTCAGCCGGGTCATTTGTTACCTCCCCATAACATACCCGATTATAATCGGAAATGAATGGCATTATCTTCATGGCCGCAATCCTTTGTTTTGATAATTCTTAAATTTCTATTATATCATATTTACAGCTTTCGAAAAATTACAAGTAGAGGCCCGGCGTGCCGTGCCTGCAGAGACCTTTCTCTTAGCAGTTTTTTTGCTTTTTTACGGTTGTTTTCTGCGTTGCAGGCTTGACAAAAGTGTTTTTTTGGAATACCATACTTTGTAATGATTACAAAAATGGAAAATGCTTGTAAGCATTTAAAAACTCGCGGTATCAAGCCTTCTTATCAAAGAATCAAAATCTTTGAATACCTGCTTAGAAATCGCAATCATCCCACTGTTGATATGATATACAGGAAATTGGTTCCCCGGATTCCTACCCTTTCTAAAACAACAGTATACAATACACTCAACCTCTTTATAGAAAAGGAGATTGCGTCGATTATTATAATTGAAGAAAATGAAACCAGGTACGATGCCGACACATCGGTTCACGGGCACTTTAAATGTCGCAAATGCACGAAGGTGTATGACCTGGATATCGATCTTTCAAAGATTGATATACCGATGTTGGCGGAACACTCCGTTACCGAACACCATTTTTATTTTAAAGGTATCTGCAAAAATTGCCGTTAAGAGGGGCATTCCTGAATTTTTTATCAATTAGGGTAATTTTGAATTCGTGGGAATTGTTGAACATACGAGGTTATTTGTGTTATAATTTATTTTGGATATGGCTATAACTAACATCAATCGAGTGCTTCATAGTTTTTTTTCGCACAAATATAGGCTGCAATGATAAAGGAAGAGTTTGTAAAAATAAGAAAAAGATTGGGCAAAACCCAGAAAGAAATTTCACTGCTTCTTGGTATATCCCACAAAACAGTAGAGAGTTACGAACAGGGTTTCAGGAACGTACCGGGAAATGTGGAGAGGATTCTCTATTATCTCCTTTTCAAGCTAAATATGGACAAATTCGACAAGGAAATTTTATGCTGGAATGTCAAGGACTGCCCGGTAGATATTCGGGAACATTGTATTGCCTGGCTGGCAAGTGAGGGTTTTTTTTGCTGGTTTTTAACCGGGAAGACCTGCATCCATGAGGAATTTCTTTCGGGCGGTGCTTCCGAAAACTGCTTTAGCTGCAGCTTCTTCAGGGAGAACCTGGGAAAAACAATTTAAACTCCCCGGTTCCTGTCGGTATTCTGAATATTATTAAGTATATTAAAGAAGGTTTATTGTTAACCGGTTGATGAAATATAATCATTCAGGTGTTTAATGGCCGCTTCCATAGCGCTTATTTTTTTCTTAACAAGGTCACCTATGGACACGACCCCGATGATTTTACCCTCATCGAATACCGGCAAATGCCTGCAGCGCTCTTTGGTCATTATAGCCAGGGCATTATCCACGGAATCTGTCGGCGACACGCAGATCGGATTAGCGGTCATTATTGATTCGGCATTTGTATTTTTAGATGACCGCCCAAGCAGGACTACCTTTTTCATATAGTCTCTTTCCGTAACAATACCCTGTAGTTTTTCATTTTCCATAACCAGCATGGAACCCACATCGTGAGCCGACATCTTTTCTAAGCTCTCGTATATCGTTGTTTTAGGAGTTACGGTGTAAACAGTATCCCCTTTCTCTTTTAAAATATCACGAACATTTATCATCGTTACCTCCGTTTAATTTCAATTATTTTAACGTAACCAATATAGTACAGCTTGCGAGTTTTGTCAACAGTATTTTATCGATAGCCGGTTGAAGATTTCAGGTAACAAACTCTGGGATCAGGGAAAAAGGGGGGCATCCTTTTCTCTTTTTAATAAATTGTTAAGGAGGAGAGAAGAGAATGCCCCTTCATGGAGGAGTTAAACTAGAGTTAAACTCATTATGCGTAAGGTGTTTATAATGTTCCTTTTTGCAAAAAATAACGCCCGTTTTCGGCCCGAACAAGCTGCTACATTGTAGTAGTTTTGCTAGTAAATGTCAAGTCTTTTTTTAAAAAAAATTAAAAATATTATTGTCTTAAAAAAAATGGGATTAAAAGTTGACGGAATCGTTTTTCCATGCTAATATGCAACTGTTATGGTAATGGTTGGCTGGTTTAATAAACAATATATTTTAAGGCGCGATCGCCCGGACCGTGCAATGGCAGCGTCCGGCGGCCCTTTCCCGGGAGTTGTGTTAAGCTCCCCGGCAGCACACAGAATTTAAGGAGGACATCATGAATTATACAAAAAAACTATCAATTTTATTTGTTTTAGCGTTTTTTATTGTAAGTTTCTTAGGAATGGCAGAGGTCAATAATGATGCTAACATTAGGAGGATTTCATGAACTATTCGAAAATTAGTAGATTGTTTTTTCAATCTATCTTAGCAATATTATTGCTGCTGCCCGGTTTGCATGTTATGGCCCAATCACCCCCTACCGCAGTTACCGGGGCGGCCTCGGAAACCGGGTCAACGGACGTTACCCTGAACGGTACGGTTAATGCAAACGGTGCAGAAACTACGGTCACTTTTGAGTATGGGCTGAATACCGGGTATGGATTCACCTTCCCGGCGGTCCCCGGCACGGTAACCGGCACAACCGACACGGCGACAAGTGCGGTTATTTACGAACTTTCGCCCAACACCACCTATCATTACCGGGTGGTTGCCCAAAATGCCAATGGTACCACCTATGGTGCGGACATGACGTTCACTACATTGCCGTCCCCCCCCTCTGTTTTAACCAACGCGGCCGCGTCTATCGCGGGTGGTAACGCCACGTTAAACGGCACGGTGAATGCCCATGGCATCAGCACCACAGTCACCTTCGAGTATGGGACGGACACCAATTACGGGACAACCGTTACCGCGGATCAAAGTCCGGTGAGCTATTCCTATGCTGTTCCGGTATCGAAAACCATTTCCGGGCTGGCAAGCAATACCACCTATCATTACCGGGTTGCAGCGGTCAGTGCCGGAGGCACGACCTATGGATCGGATATGACCTTCACCACCGGTGCGGTAGCTCCAACAGCAACCACGAATGCG
>JAGLQA010000249.1 GCA_023137075.1 Candidatus Aminicenantota bacterium | reverse complement strand
TCCTGCCGGTATAACGCCGCGATATGGAAGACGATGTCAATTCCCTTTATTTTACCTGTAATAGACGACGGGTCCGCCAGGTCTCCTTCGACCAGGGTGATACCCTTTTTTTTCAGGTGCGCCACCTTGCTGCTTTTTCGTACTAAAGCCGTCACGGTATAACCTTTTTTCAGCAAAGAGTCGCACAGGTAACCCCCGGTAAAACCGCTGGCCCCGGTTACAAATGCTCTTTTCACTCGCTTAACTCCTTACAATCGCCCCGGATACGATATAAACGCGTCTCTACTTTCATCACTTCATCCTGGTATTTCTCGATGGAATCCTTATTTTCCCGGAAAAGTCTCTCTCTTTCCTTCATGATTTCCTTAATAACTCGCTGCGTATTATGCATACTATCGTTTTTTACCAATTCATAGATGACTCTCTCGATGTCATAGGTTTTCATATAGCTGAGATTCCCCTCGAATCCGGCAGAACCCTTTAATGCCCGTATTCTTAGATCGGCTAAGTATTTTTCCTGGCCATCGGAAAGCTGGTTGTAATCCTCTTTAATTATAAAGGCGCACTCTTTCTTTTTTTCTAAAAGTTTGATTTTTATTTTACAGCGCTGTTTGTCGTTGATCTTATCCCCCGGCAATGTTTCCGCTTCCTTTATACAGGAATCAAACATTTTAAAATACCGTTTTCTTAATTTGATCAACTCTTCCCTGGCGATGATATCGCCCGGTCTTTTTATGACTCTCTTTTCTAAACGTGAAATTTTTAACTGCACACGTTTCATTTTTTTCGGTATAACGATGTCTTCGATATTTTGATCCTCTGTGCCACTACGTGCGTTAACTTTGTTTTTTTGCGAAGAATTATTTTCTGAAAGCGAACCTCGCTTGTTTACATCATGGGTTGCGGGTGCCACCCGCTCTGTGGATTCACTTCGGGCCAGCACATATGTACTGTTTGCGTAAGACAATAACAAAATAATCGTTAATGAAAAAACTATGGATTTAAAAATAAATCGAACATTACCTGGAATACGCATCTTTTTTTTCATCATCATAATTTACCTCCTGAAAACCGGGCAATATAAGATAATTCTTTTTTTATCACAGAGTTATTGTAAAGAGATTTGCCCATTATGTCAAATCCCCTGAATCTCCCCCGAATTTCCAGGACCTCAACCTAAAATCGGAATATTTTGAAATATGGTCGTTATATATATTTCTTCAAAAACATTTTGAATTGTCTTTTGAAGAACGAAATGGCGCTGTCCCGGGAACCGAAGAAGCGAATACTCTCCGGGTTCGCCAGTAAGGTCTCCCGGAAGGATTTGCCCGGTTCTGCCGGATCAAACTCTCCCGCTATCGAAAATCCATAGCTGCCTACCTTTTCTACTTCTTCCTTAAAAGGTAATGGATCGGAGCCGTTTATGAGAGAAATTCCCATTTTTTTTGCCAACTTAAAGGGTTTCGGCGTCGGCCAGAATCCCGGCCGGGCACTATTATCACCGATAAAAAGATAGGGGGATTTCATTTCACTAATGATTTTTTTGATGATTTCTCCCCGCTTAAAAAACCACTTTCCCACACCCCAGGCCAGGACGGCAACCTCTTTTTGGTCGATAATTTTTTCCACCACATCTTGAACCGGCAGCCCGTCTGGAATGTGTTGACCTGATGCCACCGCCAGGACTTCAAGATTCTCTTTTGTGACGATCTGCCTGCCCCTTAAAATATAACACAGCGGCTTCCCGTTATCGGCAAGAATTAATGAAGGCTCTTCTTTTGTCTTTTGAAATTTAAAATTGGAATTTTTGAATAAATTTTCGCCATTCTTAAATCGAGCGAAAAAATCATTCTCCCTGCCTTCGGTAAATAGAAGAATCTTATGCACTTCCTGCTCATCATGCTGCGGCGGCTCTAAAAATTTTTCCATGTTGGTAACCGCCGATTGGAAAAACATATCTAAGTCATAGTTTTCATACACATGAACGTGTCCATCCACCACGAGCTTACTTCTTGCTGTCATTTTATCCTCAACACATTCAACTGCCGCTTCAACAAATTTACTTCCTCCTGCCACTTTTTCTCCGGCCAGTCGAAAAGAGAACGGACTTTCGGGAGAATCTTGATCGCCCGCTGCGGATTGTCCCCGAGCGAAGTCCGCCTCAGGAGTAAATCACCGAGGTGTACCACCGCCTCTTTGTTTACGATGTTTCGCAAGAGATCTAAATCTTTTTCTCCTTCAGGTTCCCAGCTGTAATCGAATTTATGATATTCCAAATCACTTTTCTCTAACATTTTATCATAGGACAGCCTGTTGGCGCCGGGGAATATGCGTTTAAGTGTCCGGTCGGCCACCAACCGGGAAGTGGTAAATTTTACCCCCGATATGCTGTATAACCCTTTGGGCCCACCATCTTTCCCATGGTCGATGAAGGCCGGCCGGGCTGTAAGTTTACCATTAGGTCCCGCAGGCAGAATCCCCGGGTAAACCCGCAGAATATTTTTCCGGCTTAGATTCAAACCCGGCACCATATGATTGAGGTCTTGAATGAATTTTTCTAACTCCGGAGCCGGCACCTCGGTCTCGGATTCGCTTTTTTCCACCACCATTTCTCCGGTACCTACCAGCAGCCTATTTTTCCAGGGATGGATAAAATAGGTGTGGCCGCCCCCCTTTGTTGTTGATAATCCTAAGGCATGAGAAGATAAGGCCTCTCTATCGAATAATACGTTCCACAAAAGCAGTCTCTTTTTAAATAACCGGGGGTAATCTTTATCGAAAAG
>JAGLQA010000248.1 GCA_023137075.1 Candidatus Aminicenantota bacterium | reverse complement strand
AATTGGGGTTCCTTCGTTGCTTGCGTTTGCATGTACTATTATACCACAAAACAATGCATCTTTGAAATGTTTTTCGACAAAAAATCAAGGGAAATCAAAATAATTGATTCTTGAAAGTGGCGCAATTGCACCAATGATAGGAATGCTCCCGATTACATGAGAAATCAACTATTCCCACTCAATATATGTACTCATAATGACGATTACCATGACCACGGGCCTGACGAATATCTAATCCCTCTACCAACCATCTCAACTGTTGAATGTTGATTTCCTCGACTTCTCTCTCGGATTCCGGCCAACGGAATTTATCACGTTCCAATCTCTTGTGCCACAAGCAAAAACCATTTCTATCCCAATATAAAATCTTCATTATCGTTCGGTTGCGGTTACAGAAAGCAAATAAATGCCCGCTTAAAACATTTTGTTTGAGGTGTTCAGACACCAGTATGCCAAGACTATCTATTGATTTTCTCATGTCCGTACTTCCTAAACCAATATATACTTTAACGCCCGGCGTTGGAATCCACATCCTCACCTCCGAAACCGCTACTCTTAACACTTGAATTCCGCCAATTAGAATTATGCAATACATGCAGCAACTGGGTTAAACATCCGGACGAAAAATTGTCATCAACCTCTATATGAAATTCGCCACACCAAAAACCAATACCGCTTTTGTTCCTAACACCATGTGGGGCGCTGCCGGGTGTATAACCGGGATGAAAAGAGGTTGAATTGTTTTGTAAATTATAATCATGAGGAATGTTTTTCACCTCAACCAATTTGATAGAGGTTCCTGATAAATTGCTCAAACGTTCTTTCCATTTACGAAACTTGCCATAACTAAGATTTTGACGCCGGCAATATTCTATCTGCAGTAGACCGCTTCGCCGCCAGGCATCTATATGCTTCTGCCAAATATCGCGGCCTGCACCACGGGTAGGCTGATCAGGTAAACTTAATGGAAAAGATAATTCTTCTACTTCATGCATGGCATTCCTCCGAATTTATTTTTTTTAATCGTTAAAGGAGGACTATAATGCCATTATTAGAAATTCTTGTCCAGATGGGGTTTAATTAGCGCTTACGCATTACTGTTACTTTATTCTTGTTTCTCAGCTAGCACAAAATTTCACGGACATTTGTCCTTATCTTAAAAAAAATGTATAATTCGATGCAGCAAGAGACAAACGATGTTCCGAAGAATTCCGGTGTGTGTAAAACTCTCTGGTGACCTGGTATATAAAGTCTTGATCGAAGGAGCTAATATGGATATGTTTAAAAAAGCGAAATCAAAATTGGCTGCGGTGCCTACGGTAAACCTGTGCTTCCTGCCCACTCCCTTTGAAAAAATGCAAAACCTGTCGGAGCTATTCAAGGGGATCAACCTGTTTTTTAAACGGGACGATCAAACCGGGTTAGCCATGGGGGGCAATAAGGCGCGGAAACTGGAATTCATTATGCCCGATGTTTTGCGGCAGCAAGCAAAATCAATCATAACCTGGGGCGGGTTCCATTCCAATTGGTGCCGCCAGGTGGCTGCGGCGGCTAAAAAATACCATATTAAGCCAATCTTGCTTTTATTAAAAAAACCCGGATCCCGGAACGTATTTAACGGAAATTACCTATTAAGCTCCCTTATGGCAGCGGATATCCGGATCGTCGAGGTGGACAAAGATCAAAAATTGATGGAATTGAAAGGGGTAAAACAAATAATCGACCCGGTTTTTCACGAAGAAGAAAACCAGGGAAATAAACCCTATATCGCTTCTATTGGCGGTTCCTTATTAGAAGGTTCCATGAAACGCCCCTGGGGGGCAATCGGTTACGTTAATGCCTTTTTTGAGCTTTTGCAGCAGGCCGCGGCTCAGCAGGTCACAATAGATGTGGTAGTGGTGGCCACCGGTTCGGCCGGCACCCATGCCGGGCTGCTGGCAGGCGCCAAACTTTTCTCCCCGGGAACAAAAGTTGTGGGCATCAGTGTCAGTGAAGATAAGAATACCTTAGACCGCTATATCAAAAACATTGCCGATGAAATTTTTGTCGAATTGGAAATCGATCTGAAAACTTGTGCGCAGGATATTATCGTGTTTGACGAGTATATCAAAGAAGGATACGGTGTTCTGAACAAAGAGGTGGCTGATTCCATCCGGTTGGTGGCGGAAAGGGAAGGGGTATTATTGGATCCGGTTTACACAGGCAAGGCCATGGTGGGATTGGTCGACCTGGTTAAAAAGGGGTATTTTAAAGACCGGGAGAATGTCGTTTTCTTCCATACCGGCGGCACACCCTCCCTATTCCCCTACGGCAGCGAGCTCGCAGGCTTTCGTCAAAATTAATGTATATAGCCGAGGCTTTTTAATTTTTTCTCTTCTTCTTTATTCAATTTATAATCGAAACTCTTTTGCTTGATTTTTTTGCATTTTACCATAAATTCTTTTAATTTGCCTTCTAATATCCCGGCAATTTCCCCCTCTGCTAAAATTTTGTTAATTTCTTCTTTTTCATCATCTTTTATATTAAAAAGTTCCTTATTATCAGGCTTTCTAAGAAGATAACGCCAGCCGAAGTATTTTGCGTCGCTTAAATCATCTTCCTTTCCTACTTCCTGTTTCCATTTACGGGGTGATCTTATAATAAAATGCCAATCTTTATAGATTGTAGTTCTAAATTCAATCTCCCTTTCCGCCAGCTTTGCCCAGAGCAAGTGAGAAAACAGATACCTGTTGTGTAAATTATTTTTTCTGTTTTCGATAAGAGGGACAAGGCTAACACCGGCATCGTTTCTATCCACAGGTAATCCGGTCAAATCCCTGACAGTAGGCAGGATGTCAATTGTACTCACATTGGTATTAATCCTTCTATAAATCTTGCCCCCCGGCAAATATATTAATAAGGGTACCTGTATCTCTTCTCTATACAAGCTATTGCCATGTCCCCATTTCAAGTGATCCATTAATCCTTCGCCATGATCGGAAGTAATAATCAATAAGGTATTTTTATCCCATAAAAAACTATTAAAAATTTCTCTTATGTGTTTATCAACATAATTTATCTCACTATCATAGCAAGAAATCCTGTGTTCTTTTTTATTTTTCCCGGGTTTATACCACGGCTCTCTTCTATGATAGGGAACATGAGGGTCCATGTAATGAATGTATAAAAAATATTTCCCTATATTCATTATCTCTTCCTGCCATTTTAAGAGTGTTTCATTAACTACCGCCGCGGTTTCATAGCCAAAAGTCTGAAATTTATCAAATCCCTGGGTGAAACCCTGCTTTTCATCGATATTCCAATTGTCGGCTACCCCGTAAGTTTTATATCCTTTTTTTTTCAGAACCTCGGTAATAGTAGTTATCTCCGCGGGAATCTTATTAAGTTTAATATCGGGATTAACTTTACGGGCAATCCTAATACCGTGTAATCCCATCAATACTCCATGTTGAAAAGGGTATAAGGAGGTAAATATCGAAGCCGTAGCAGGAGATGTCCACGATGACGCGGAATAAGCATTCCGGAAAACTACAGCCTTTTTTGATAATTCATTTAGAAAAGGGGCTGTGTTTTTTTTATAACCGTAAAAAGGCAAATGATCCGACCGCAGGGTATCAATCACTATAAGGACTATATTAAAATTCCTTGATCTTGTATTCTTGCATGAACCGGAAACAAAAAAAATTGTGAAGATTATAAAGATTAATATCCCCAAAATAATATATTTGAGTGCTCTAACTTTCATAAAAATTCCTTATTTAAAGTATCCCGCGGGGATAGTTTTACAACTCTTTATAAAATTTGCCTGCATTTTTTTCTTTTATTCCTTTACTTATTCTTTTATATATACTACAATAAACCCGCTAAAAAATCAATATAAAAGGGAAAAGGACAGCAATTCTAATTTTGGAAATTTTTAATAATATATTCATCTTGAATTCGGATATTTTCCTGGTTCTCCTTTTTTGGGGATCGTCGAGGTGGACAAAGATCAAAAGTTGATGGAGTTGAAAGGGGAAAAACAAATAATCGACCCGGTTTTTCACGAAGAAGAAAACCAGGGAAATAAACCCTATATCGCTCCTCTTTTAGCCCATGGTCAGAACTTTAAGAATAGCAATGGTGACACCTGTGATGCCTTCTCCACCGAGCATGCCGGCGGCAATTATAGAAACCCTGTCGTTTTTTATACCTGAAGGTGAAATTTTCTTTAGCACTAAACCGGCTGTTCCGCCGATAAAAACCGCTGCCGAGATCGTCATAGGCAAGAATACCCCCAAACCTAAGGTCATTCCCGGAATATTCAAAACATACAACCCGAATCCGACAGCCAGGCCGAACCGGAAAGCGGTCACATTGGGCAGGCCCTCCAGCATTGTGGATACGGCATAGGCCTGCGGGGCAATCAACTCGGTGCCCGGCCCGAATTCACCAAAGGCTTTCAACATGGCCAGCAGCACAATGACGGAAACAACGGCTCCGACAATTCCCCCTGAAGCTTCCGCAATAATCTGGGCTTTGGGGTTGGTTTTTAAAATGGAGCCGGCTTTGAAATCATTTAACACATCGCCGGTGAGGCCGCAGGCCACGGCCACCACCCCGCTCACCAGGAAGGCCTCGGTACCGCCAATTGCCGATACGGCTTTTACTGCCAACAACACCAGTATTCCGAAGATCTCCATGGGATTGATGCCGGTTTGGCCGGTGATAGAAGCGGCCATAGTAGTGGTCAGCCATACTCCGAGAATCGTAATGATGCTGGTCAGGACCCCCATGCGGGTAAAAATGGTTAATAGGAAGGCCGCGATTGCCAGCAGCGCCGGTAAGAATTTAAATACTGAATTTCCGGCGGAAATTTTTTTCTTCAACCGTCGCTTATATATCGATCTCACCCTGACGACAATGCCTTTGATCAATATACCGAGACCGGTGCCAATCATCAACCCGATGCCCAGGCTGTCCTTAAACGCGTTGGCTGCTGCCAGATCCCCAAACCAACCGCTGCCGATACCAACCGGCACAATGATCAGATGGGAAATCACTGCCCCTAAAAACCATACACCGGTAAACAGGGGGCCGATGATATAACCGATGGCAAATGCCATGGGAGAAACTAAGAAGCCGATAAAAATATTTTTAACTGCCAGGGCCGGCCAGGTTACTGTCTCGGGAATTATTTTCAACCCGTCTCGCAGGGCAACAAATATGGCGGTAATAGTCAATGACGAAAACAGTGTTTTGGCCTTTCCGCCGCCTTCATCCCCGGCCAAAAGGGTTTCCGCCGCGGCCTTTCCCACCGGAAACGCGAGTTTCTGCTCTTCAATAAAGAATTTTCTTAAATAGGCGGTAAATAATACACCCAGTAATGTGCCTGACAGGGTAACTGCCAGCAGTGATAGGAAACTTACCCCGGCATCTTTGTCGATTATCCATATTCCGGGAATCGTGAAAGCCAAACCTCCAGCCACCATACCGCCGGCCGACATGGCCGTATGAGCCACGTTTATTTCATTGAGGTTCGTGCGTTTCAGCAGTTTTAGTATCGCCATGGACATCACAGCCACAAATATCGTGGGCCAGGGCAAACTCCCCATCCGTAACGCCACATACATGGAACTGGTGGTAATAATGACCGAACCGATAATGCCCAACAGCAATGCCCTGAAGGTACACTGTCTACCGAAGGGGATCGAGAGTTCAGCGGAATTGTTTAACGGCTGCATATGATTCATCCTTTTTCCTTCCTGTTACGAGTGAATGCGGGATAATCGAATCCGGCGGTAATATCAGGAAGCGGCCGCGCGGGGCCTCCTTAACGATTTTATGGCATGGATAACCATGGTGAGAGACACACCTAAGAGTAAAACAGTAAAAAAAGTGATGATATAGTGCCCCCGGCGTATGTTTTGCCAGATAAGAATAAATAACGCGCAATTGGTCATAATGTACATGAAATACATGGGGTAACGCACAAACCAATTACTCGACTTCTTATTGCGCAGCCAGATGGTGACAGCCAACAGTGCTAAAGCAGCCAACAATTGATTGGCGGCTCCGAAAAGCGGCCAGATCGCCTTCCATTGACCGGAAAGCGCCAGGCCCCCTCCGGCCATGACCGAAACCAGGGTGGCAAAAAACCGGTTCCCTAACAGCTTATCCTGTTTGCCGGATTTTTTTGAGGCGAAAAATTCCTGGAAACTTAACCGCGCCAACCGGCAGCCCGTATCTAAAGAGGTAAGGGCAAAGGCAGACACAGCCAGGGCCGCGAACGAAATTCCCGTTTCTAAGGGGATTCCGAAGGATGCCAGGAAACCGCCGACTCCATCGGCAAAGAGTTCCACCGGGTTACCGGTTTTTTTTAGAGGCATAAACGCCCGGTATTTATCCCCGGTCAGCATGGCTGCTGTAATCAGGGCAATCACGGCCAGCAGCGACTCTATCAACATGCCGCCATACCCTATAAGTTTTGCATCCGTTTCCCGGTTCAATTGCTTAGAAGTGGTCCCGGATGCCACTAAGGAATGAAAGCCGGAGATCGCGCCGCAGGCCACCGTAACAAACAGGATGGGGAATAGATAACCGATCTCCTTTGAAAAACCGGCATAGAATTGGAGTTCGATTTTCGGATTGGTAAGCAGAATACCCACAAATGCGCCGATGAGCAGTATATAGAGCAAAAAGGAGTTCAGGTAGTCGCGCGGCTGCAGTAGAATCCAGACCGGGGCCACCGAAGCGGCAAAAATATAACCTATCAGAATCCAGATCCAGGCAGTGAGTCCCAATTTCAAGGGGAACATCATGCCGATATAAATACATAAGAACAGCAGCAGGACACCGACGATTGTTCCGACGACGAGGTTCAATTTTAACCGGTAGAGGCTGACGCCGAAAATCAAGGCCAGCAGGATGAACAGGGCAGAGGCCGCGGCGACCTCAGGTTTGGCTTCAAAGGTTTTGGCAACGATGACCAGGAATGCGGCCAGTATCAATATCAATGCCGACCAGGCAAAGACTAAAAAGAGCCTTTTACCAAAAGTCCCGATCTGTTCATCGATAACCAGGGCTATGGATTTTGCCTTGTGCCGCACCGATGCGATCAATGCGGAAAAGTCATGGACAGCACCCATGAAAATACCGCCGACAATGATCCACAAATAGACCGGCCCCCAACCGAAAACCGCTGCCGTAACCGGCCCGATTATCGGGGCGGCGCCGGCTATGGAGGCGAAATGATGCCCTAAGAGAACGGGGGCTTTTGCCGGGACATAGTCTACGCCGTCTTCCATGGTATGGGCCGGGGTTTTTTGGTTTTTATCTATTCCGAATTTTTTGGTTAGAAAGCGGCCGTAAAAGAGGTATCCTGAGAAAAACAATACCACTGATATAAGCAAGAGTGTAAGCCCACTAATCATTTTTAAACTCCTTGTAAGTCCCTATTTTTACATAAAATGCCGTTTTTTTCAATTATTGAACACAAAATATAACTACCGACACATAGAGTTTTCTTCCAGGGAAACCGGCGGTTCCCCTTGACAGGTTAGGGCTAACTGTTATAATGCAAACTGAAAAAACAACATGAGAAAGAGGATTTCGAATGCATGAGTTTGCGCTGGCCCAGGATATAGTGGCAACGATAACGCAGCAGGTCAAAGATGATTTAGAAAAAATTACCGCCATTAATATCGAAGCCGGGGCTTATTCCGGTGTCGTTGCCGATTCTCTCGCCTTCGGCCTCAACATTATTTTCACGGAGAAAAACCTTCCCGACGTAAAGGTCAATATCGTAATGGTACCGACCATTGCCCACTGCGTCTGCGGGCGGGAATATGAGTTGAATGAAATTTTCGAAACCTGTCCGCAGTGCGGCTCTTTCGAAAGAAAAATAATATCGGGAATGGATATTGTTATAAATTCCGTGGAATTATCGGAGGAATAAATGGAAAAAAAAATCAATATTTCTGCCCGGGAGTTAAATGATCAGGTAGCGG